>CAIKRN010000052.1 GCA_903829855.1 uncultured Opitutia bacterium | reverse complement strand
TCGGATTCCGGCCTCGACGATGATGGCCCTGAGGGAGCGCCGGCCGCGGCTGGCCGTCGGGACGACTTCCGTGCGTGCGAGTGAAGACGCTTTTCGTAAAACGCAGGGCTTTGCCGCCGCCACCGGCGATTTCAGTTCGGAGGCCTCCCTCTTCATTCGGCCCGGCGATACCATCGGCTGTTGCGAGCACCTCCTGACTAACTTTCACCTCCCGCGGTCCACGCTCCTCTGCCTCGTCGCGGCGTTTCTCACCCCTGGCTCGCCGGAAGGGCTCGCCTGGCTCAAGGAGATCTACGCCGAAGCCATCGCCCGTGAATACCGCTTCTTTAGCTACGGCGACGCCATGCTGATCCTGTAGGCATTCACGGTTCGTTAATATTGAGCTCGCCCTGTTCATCTAAAGGGCGGCCCTTATCCCACTTTAGTTGATTTTTATTTAGCGCAAGCTCGAGGCCTCGATCATTGGGCTTGGCATTATAATAGTAAGTGAAGCGGAGGTTATCGCGGAAGTAGCTGATGGGCCCGACAATCTTCGCGTAATGGGCGGAAATAATGGAACCATCGGCGCCCATTTTCACACGGGTCCGCACGAAAAACCCCGGTTGACTGCGCTCGTCTGCCTGCAAGTTGCGCGTGGTGAATATATTCGTTAAACTGGGCTGGTAATTATTTTCCGGCGCAACGGGCGGCATGTGTAGCTGGCAGTAAGGCCAGATTTTCGGCTCAGGAATAATCCCCGAGCCTGGCTCGGGGAAAGCGATTTCCACTTTGGATATCCAGTGGCCAAAATGTCGGGCGAATTGCTCCTCGGTGAGATTTTGTAAGTAAGGAATCTTGCGGTTAAAGGCTAGTTCTTCCGGCTCCAGCGACCATCCATCTTGGACGGATGCGGTGCGAAAGCGGATATCCGGCACTTCGCCTTTGCCAAAGGGTGGCAGCATTTCGCCTTTTTCGAAATCATAACTCATCCAGGTATTCTCGGGCAGGCCCGTGCCCGTAAAGCGCAGTCTTACTTTCCGGGCGTGCAGGGGGGCTGGGTGTATCCGTCGCGGTAAGCTAAAATCGTAAGACTGCTTTTCATCGAAGTGGCAGATGCGGTCCGCTTCGTCGACCAAGCAGGAATAATGGCCGTCTTTCTTGATATCAATCCGACTAAGGCACATGTCCGCATCCGCCGTGAAGACGTATTTCCCGTCGGCACCGCTTTTATTTTCAATGAGGCGGTCGCTGGAAGAGCGTGGATCATTGCGGCGACCCAAGACAATCCGGAGGCCTGCGTCAGCGACGGGTCGGCCGTCCTCGTCGGTGATCCGGAGGGTGAACTCCGTGGCCGTGGCTGAAAGTGCGGCGATGAGGAGAATTAGGGAGGATAGTAGGTTCATTTGAGTTGGCCTCGGTTAATCATGAGTTGGAAGAGTGGGTTGACGAAGGGAAGGGCGACGTTCTTGAAGTCACTATGCAGCCAGCGGCCGGGAGCGTTCTCCCCCTTGTGACCATCGGAGGGCCAGCGTGCACCGGAGATCCGGCCTTCGGTTTCCAGGTTAACATTTTCATGACCTAGCGCTGGCAATTGCGCATTTTCCATCCCGGTAATCGGCACCGCGCCAGCAGCGAAAGTCATGGCTGGGACTCCCCGGGCCAGCAAGTCGTAGCGCACGAGTCGATCGTCCAATAGTGGCGAGGGTCGGCGTGGACGAATGTCGTGTAGCCATTTTTCGGCGAAGGGCTGGAAGAAAGAATGGTTCATTAATTGCGAAACGTTAATTTTGTCTGCCAGGGATGGGGCGATGTGCTCATAGTAGCCGCCAGCGCCGTTTGATTGAGCCCCGGGTACATATGCTCCACGCCAGGCGCTATTAAAACCCCAGCCACCTTGGCCACGTTCCATGGCGAGGCTCGCGAGGGAACGGGCCCAGCCGACGCCTTTCAGCATTTCCTGGGTTTTCCAGACCCCATAATCAATCGCTCGACCCGCCCAGAGCGTCGACAATACGGCGGCGTCTTCTGTCTTCGCCGGGCAGTTGGTGACATCTTCGCCGGGCGAATAGCAGTTGACGAGCGGGACAGTGAACCGAGCGCGGCCAAAGCAATTGCTCCACGTATAACTGCGCCGCTGGTCATCGACGGGGAAAAGTTTATACCAGTCTGCGGCAAAGAGTCGGCGAGAATAACCCCGCCATTGCCTCTCGGTCATCTGGGTAGCTTGCAGTGTATCCGTGGCGTCCCCCGTGAGGGCCTCGGTTGGCAGGGCGGCATTAAGCAGGAAATATTTGGCTGGAGTGAATCCCGCCTGGATGCTCTGCGCAGCGACGATGTTGCCAAGGCTGTGCGCCATAAGAACCGTCCTGGCGGGGTCTACAAACCCCAGGCTCTTCGCGAGCGTATCGCCAGTTTGGAAGGCATGAAATACGGCCTTGTGATAATCTAGGCCCGTGTCGCCGTTCCATGTCACCCCGACAAAGCGTGCCTGGCTACCCATCACGTAGAGTCGTTTAAAACTCTCCGCATGCCATCCGCGGGCGGTATCTCCGTCGACGTTGTATCCATGAATCATGAGTACCCAGCGGTTAGCCGTTTCGGCATCCGGCAGGTTGGTCGGCTCATGCGTCATGGTAGTTCGGCCGGATTTCCTCGGCGGTACTGGGCGGCCGTCAAAATCGCGGGTGCAGAAGTTGAGATTCAAGTGGCGGTACATGCCTTCAACCGACGAGATGGCTACGGGTAATTCGAATGATGCCACGACTTGGCCGGCGTTCATGATTTCGATCCGCAAGGGGTGCACGGTTGGTTTGCTCGCTTCGACGAGTAGGACGCCGCCATTTTTCTGAACGATCCGGTTGATGAAGGCTTTCGAGAGCTCAATCCGCCCCTGCGGATCGGGACAGCCCACCGAGGCGGTGGAGAGTGCCCCATTGCCATCGGGTCCGAAGGCATGGACATCAGGGTCGCGATGGATGTCGCCCACGTTTAATGCGTCGAGGCCGGTTTCGACGCACTGCAGGGCACCGTCTTCGTTGCAGAGGAAATACTGATAACCGTTGGCCGGGCTGAGGATCTGAACGAAGCGAGAGAGGTTAAGATTAATTGGGAAGAAATCGATGAGGTCGCGGAGGCCATTAATGCCAGGTCGACTGGCATCAGTCTGGCTAGCGGGGCGGCCAGGAACATCGGCTCGCTCCTGTGACTCGCCTTCGTCGCTGTCATCATTAGTCCAGAAGCGGAAAGGCTTTCCTCCCGTGGGGCGTTCGCCTGGAGCGATGAACCCGTCTCGATCCACATCTACCTCTAGGCCCATTTTGAGCAGCGAAACTTGCAGGACTTCGTAGCGCGGTGGCCCGCTGCGGTCCGGGATGATCTCGATGGTCAAGGTCTCCCCTTCATCGATTTTAAGCAGTTCAAAGCTTAGCCCGAAATATTTCCAAAATGGGGTCACCGCATAAGGGGTCTTTCTTTGGAGTAAGGTGCGCCCGCTTCCGGTGCGGATGGTAACCTCGTAGGTTTGGATTTCGTTGTGTACGTTGAAGGGTGCGCGCTGTTCCCAGACCAAGACATACGCTCCGGCTTTGAATCCGATAGCGGTGAGTTTGGCGGCGAGGTGTTCGGGGGCGTTCGCGGGGGCGAAGTATTGGACGGAGCTAAATTCAGCCGAGGGCGGTGGGGTCGAGCTAGCCGATGATGCCGAGGCGCCCATCAGCATCGATAGGGGTAGATGTTTGACGGTCGGGGTGGAGCTCGCGGCCAAGCCCGCGCCCACGGAGACGTGCTGCACCGTTTTGGGAGTATCGCGTGGATCAGTGGGATCAGAGCCAGCCATGATTTCTTCCCAGTCATCAAAGCCGTCGCCATCCGTGTCGGGATTAAAGGGGTCAGTCCCGAGCCGTCGCTCGTCTTCATCCGTAAGACCGTCTCCGTCGGAATCAATGACGGTCGGAGAGGCGGCGGGTGCCGCCGAATAACTAACGGCGAAACCGGAGTGAGCAAGGAGCAGGCAAGTGAGTCCGCTCATAAGATGGCGCGGCGAGAGGGTCGGAAACATGACCCATCTCAGAATAAGACCCTTTCAGAAAAAACAATCTCCAGAACCTGAGGTGTTTGTGATGGGGAATGGGCTGGGTGTGGGTGTGGGATGAGGAGCTGGGCTTTATGGCTGGCATCGGGCTTTTAAAGTGAACTCAAAACCGCCACCCTCGATTGACCCTGCAACCTTGCGGGTTTCATAGTGTCGGTATGCGACTGCCCCGACGTCTCCCCGCCCTTGCCGTGCTTTGCCTGGCGGCCGTCGTAGGCGCGCAGATCGGGGACAAGCCGGGCGAGCCAATGGTGCAGATTGTCCCAGATGCGAAAATCCCGTCTTCGCCGGCGCAGACGCCTCAGGATGAACTGAAGAGTTTTCAAATCGCGAAGGGCTATCAGATCTCCCTTGCAGCGAGCGATCCAGCCATTGGCGATCCGGTCGCCGCCACGTTCGGTCCAGATGGCCGCCTCTGGGTCGTGGAAATGATGGGCTATATGCCGGACCTCGACGGCACCAACGAAGACCAGCCACACGGCCGCATCACGGTACTCGAAGACACCGACGGCGATGGGGTCTTCGATAAGTCCACGGTCTTTCTCGACGGCATCGTGATGCCGCGCGCGATTGCCCTGCATCGCGATGGCGTACTGGTCGGCGCTCCGCCCCACCTCTGGTTCTGCCGCGACACGAAGGGCACGGGCAAGTGCGATGAACGTACCGAGGTGGCGACGGACTTCGGCGTGCGCGTGGATCCTTCTCGCCCGCAGCTCGCTAACCCGGAGCGCGCCCCGAATGCACTCCTCTGGGGTCATGACAACTGGCTCTACGTCGGCGCCTATACTGCCCGCTTCAAATTCAAGGATGGCCGCTGGGTCCGCGGTCTAAGTAACTTCCGTGGGCAGTGGGGCCTTTCGCAGGATGATTTCGGCCACCTCTTTCATAATAGCAACAGCGACGCCCTCCGGGCCGATGTGATCCCGTCATCGTACCTCTTTCGTAATCCGACCCTGAGCCGCACCACGGGGCTCAACTGGAAGGTCGCGAAGGAGCAGTTCGTGTGGCCGTCGCGCGTGAACCCGGGGATTAATCGCGGCTACCGCCCAGAGATGCTCCGCGACTACAAGCTAAAGGAATACACCGCGGCTTGTGGTCCGTGGATTTATCGAGCCGACCTCTTCCCGGCTGACGCCTACGGCAATGCCTTCATCTGCGAGCCCGCGGGTAATCTTATTACGCGTGATGTCGTTAAGTCCGTCGGTGGCGCCCTCGATGCGCAGCCTTACTACGACCAGGCCGAGTTCTTGACCTCGACCGACGAGCGTTTCCGTCCGGTCAATCTCCTCACCGGCCCCGACGGCGCGCTTTACGTCATCGATCTCTATCGCGGCATCATCCAGCACCGGATCTCGCTCACGACTTACCTGCGCGAGCAAATCGTGAAGCGCGGCTTGGATAAGCCGCTCGCCTTGGGGCGCGTCTGGCGTATCGCCCCAGAAGGTTCCGCGGTCGTGCCCGCGAAGAAGCTTTCGCAGATGAGCTTAGCCGAACTCGTCGCCGAACTTTCCAGCGGCAACTCTTGGCGCCGCGAAACCGCCCAGCGCCTGCTCGTGGAAAAGGGCGATGTCTCCGCTGCCGCCGCACTCGTCGCCGTCGCGAAATCCGCCGCCAGCCCGATGGGCCGCGTGCACGCCCTGTGGACACTTGAAGGGCTCGGGACTGTGACCGCCGAAGCCTTGCTGCCTTGCCTGGCGCATCCGGACGCCCGCGTGCGTGCCGCCGCCGTGCGGGTTTCGGAAGCGGTGATGGCTTCGCCCGACCGCGAGGCAATCATGGCGCGCTGGATGGAATTGGCTGCGACGGAGGTGAGCACTGAAGTCCAACAACAGCTCGTGTTATCCATGGGCGAAGCCAAGGCGCTCTCCGTGGATCTCGCCGCCGCGGCGCTGGCCAACCGGGCCGCCGATACCGCGTTCATTCAGGACGCACTCATCAGCGGACTCGATGGTCGGGAGCTCGAGGTCTTTGAGGCCATTCTCAAAAAGCCGGCGGATTATTCCAAGACGCTCCCGGCCGCTCTGCTCCGTTGCGTGTTCGCCGAGCGCAAAGCCCCACGTGTCGAGAAGGCCTTGGCAATCATTGCCGCTTTGCCGCTCAAGTCGCAGCAGCTCGCCTTGCTCGGTGCTCTGACCGGCCACCCGACCGTGACCGCCAAGCGCCCCGTCAAGCTTGCCGCCGAGCCGTCTTCATTGGCCAAACTCGGACAGAGTAAGGACGCTGCGATGGTGAAAGCCCTCGCTTGGTTTAAGAGCACGGTCGTCTGGCCGGGTAAGCCCGGCGTGGTCGTACCGGTCGTGAAGCCGCTTACCAATGAAGAGCACGCAATGTTCGACTCCGGCAAACTGACTTTCACCGGGCTCTGCGCCGCCTGCCACCAGACGACCGGAAAGGGACTGGATGGACTCGCGCCGCCGCTGGCAGATTCTGAATGGGTTAACGGCGACCCCGAGCGCATTGTTCGCGTGGTCATGCACGGCCTACGTGGCCCCATCAAGGTGAAGGGTAATAATTACAGTTACGACATGCCCGCCGCGGGCTTCCTGACGGATGAGCAAATCGCCTCCGTGCTCACGTATATCCGCCGCGAGTGGGATCATGAAGCCTCGCCGGTGCCAATCGATCTCGTAAAGAAAATCCGCGAGCAGACCAAAGGTCGTACGGATGCGTGGACGGAGCCGGAGCTGCAAAAGAGGTAGGGGCGCAACGTGCTGTCTTCGGTACAGAAGTGCCCATCGGCCTGCGGACTGTGCTAAGGTGCTAAAGTGGGCAGCGAGTTTCCGTTCGTTGTATTAGGTAGGGTCGGAACCACGTCACGACATCGCTGCTGCCGCCGCTTGGTGGGACGGCGCACCGAGCCTTCCGTTCGCGGAGGGAGATGCGCAGCTCGTATAAGTTTCTCTCCTCGATCGGGTCAACGGCGGGCTGAGGACAGCCCGCCCTACCCAAGGCAATGCAGGTTTGAGCGAAGGACAATACCATGTGTGGTCGGGGCGATTAATGTTTTGGCGTGACGCGGCTCCGGCCCTGCCTCAGCGCTTGTCAGTGTGGGTTGTAGGGGGCAAGATGCGCCCATGATGAACTGGTTCCTGCAAGTCCTCCGCCGCCGTCGCCGGCCGGTGAACGCGCCGGACCTCGCAACCGCCCCAGAAGAGCCGGTGCCGACCGAGCGGGCCGCATCGACGCGCCCCGCCGACGCCAAACCTTGGGTGGGAGTCGACCTGGACGGAACTTTGGCGGAAGCCACCGCTTGGAAGGGGATGACCCATATCGGTCCGCCCGTGTCGCTGATGATGCGCCGCGTCCGCGCATGGCTGGAGAAGGGGATTCGCGTGAAAATCGTGACCGCCCGGGCAGGCGACCCGGAAGGCCTTGCCGCCACGCAGGCTTGGTTGAAGACCCACGGCCTGCCCGAATTAGAAGTCACCGATAAGAAAGACTTCGGGATGATCGAGCTGTGGGATGACCGGGCCATTCAGGTCGTGCAGAACACCGGCATCTGCTTCCTGGGCACTTCGTATTTCGCCCGGCCGAAGGCACCCATCCTGTCGGATGAGGTTGCCGACCGCACCTTCATCCTTGTAGGTTCGGAGCCTAAGGCCTCACCCGCCGAGTCGAAACCCAGCGCATGAAAGCCTCCCTCAAACTTGAATATTCCCTGCGCGTGCTCTCCCAGCTCGCCCGTCGTAATCGTGGTGGCGCCGTGACGCGCGTCGAAGAGCTCGCCCGGCTCGAGGCCATTCCCGCCAATTATCTCGTCCAGTTACTCAACGAGCTCCGCGAAGGCGGCCTTGTTGATTCCAAGCGCGGCAAGACCGGCGGCTACCGTCTCGCTAAATCGCCCGAAGATATCACGCTCAAGCAGGTGCTCGCCGTCGTGGAGCCAGACCTAATCGACACCAAGATTACTTTGAAGGGCGCCTCTGGACCTCAGGTCGCCGCGCTCTGGCGCGAAGTCTCCAAGCGTTTCGATAAGTCGCTCACTGGCTTCACTGTCGCCCAACTCGCCCTCAACGAGTCGGGCACGGATTTCGAAATCTAACCTAGGGGGAGTGGGGGAGGCCTCGCTGAGGTGGGTTGCTGGGTACAGTTTTTTAGTGAAGTGAACGCCGGGCGTGTCTATCGTGTTCGCATGCCCCTCCGTGCCTCGTTTCGTGTCTCTACACTTCGCGCCGCCGCCACGCTCGCTCTGAGTGTCGTATGTCTGGCGCCCGCGTCCTCGTCGGCGCTTGGCTTCTCCGACATCGATGGCCTCGGCGGCAATTATTCCTATGCTAATGCGATTTCTGGTAATGGCCTAGTCGTCGTCGGCGTGGCCTCCGACTCCGGTTCTAATCTCGGGGGTTTTCGTTACGACAGCACGATGCATGCCTTGGGTGATCTCGGCGGCGGGTATACCGAGGCTCGCGGCGTCTCCTATAATGGCGGCATCATCGTCGGGTTGAGCATGAATGGATCTTCTGCCAACCGACCTTTCCGTTTTAATGTTTCCACGGGCATTATGTCCGACATGGGCGGCTCTCTCACCTCGGGTTTCTTCAATGCGATCTCTGGTGATGGCCATGTCGCTGTCGGTCAAGGTAGCAATGGTAGCGGAGCTTTCGCCATCCAGCAGGTCGATGCGGCGGCGCCCGTCAGCCTTGGATTCCTTGCCGGCGGCACCCTCTCGCAAGCCACTGGGGTTTCCAATAATGGCAGCGTCATCGTCGGTTACAGCGATACCGCATCCGCAACCCTGGCCTTCAAATACACGGGGGGCAGTATGGTCAGTCTAGGCACCCTGCTGGGCGGCGCGAGTTCCCAGGCGTGGGGCGTATCTGCAGATGGTACCACCATCGTTGGCCAATCTGAAACGTCGACGACCAGTCATGCCTTTAAGTTTGTCGGTGGAGTCATGAGCGACCTGGGCGTGCTCGCCGTGGGCGGGGCTTCCCGGGCCAATGCCGCCAGTAGCAATGGCTCTATTATTGTTGGCTGGACCGACGTGCTGGTGGGCTCCAACTTGGAGCAGCGTGCCATGAAGTATGACGCAGCGCATGGCATGGTTTCCCTCGGGACCTTGGGCGGAACCACATCTTATGCCAACGGGGTCTCTGCCGATGGATCGGTCATCGTGGGTGGCAGTACCACCGACGGTGACGCTGCGCAGCACGCTTTTATTTATACCAGTGGCGTGATGGTTGATTGGGATAATTGGATGAGCTCGCTCAATGGGCCGAACAGTGTGTTGGCGATGGCGTCTCAACTGGCCTCGCTGCCGATGGAAGGCGCCCACCACCGCCCGTTGATGTCTTTCGATTACATGGGTAAGGCGTCGCAAGTCTGGGCCACCGGTGATTTCGGTGCCAGTTCGCGCAATACCGATAGCCATGTGACCACCGGTGAAGTCGGTGCGAGTACAACTTATGGCGACATGGTCGTTGGCCTCGCCGCTGGGCACGGCTCCCAGAATCAGGACCTCGCCCTCGGCGGCTCCACCCACGTCAGCGGTAACTACGTGCTCGCCGAAGCGGATTACCGTCTCGCTGATAAGCAGAGCATCATCTCCGTCGTCTTGATGTCGGGCAACTGGACCTCGACGACCGCCCGGGCCTACACCACAGGTGCTGGCCCTTCGGTTTCCAATGGCACGACGGGCGTCAGCACCGAAAGCCTGCGCCTGCGCTATGACGGACCTGTGCAGCCGATTGCAGGTCAATTAACCGCGACGCCTTTCATCTCTACCACCTGGACGCGAACCAAGGCGGACGCCTATGCCGAGAGTGGCGGTTCGTTTGCCGCTACCTTTGATGCCCAGTCGCACACCTCCTCTGAAGGCCGCCTCGGCCTGACTGCGAAATACGCCCTCACCGCCGACACGACTTTGCTGGTTACGGGCGAGTGGATCCACCGCTTCGACCGCACCTCGGGCACGCTCTCTGGCGTCGACACCACTACCGGTTTGTTGCCCTTCGCGGTAGCTGGCCTCGCGCCCACGGCTAATCAGGCCCGCTTGGGGCTTGATGTGGACCATAAGCTTAACGCCAACACACTGTTGAACTTCTCGGCCCACGTCGCTGGCTTCGGCGAAACGCCCGACGTATCGGTAGCGCTGAGCATCCGCCGGGCGTTCTAAGGGCCTCTGGAGTGGAACATCGACACCCCCGCGGGTGTCTGTTTAGGTATGTCCATGCGTCATCTTCTTGCTCTCTTGGCCGCTCTCTCCGTGTCGGCGGTTCTCTCGGCGGCTGATGTGCCGACCCAGATGACCGTCCGCGGCAAGGAAATCTACAGCCAGGACTTCCTCAACGAGCTGCCTCCCTATACTGGCAAGCCCAAGGGTTTCGCCAGCGGCTTCCAGGGTTGGCTCATTCACGGGAAGGGCCCGGAATCCAAGGGTGGCATGTGGAAGATTCTCGAAGGCCGCTTCCAGGGCCACGAGAACGTTCAGGTCAAGCACCCCGCCACCGCTTCCTACGGATTCCTTTTCAAGAACGTCGTGATCCAGTGTGAGTTGCGCATGGAAGATGTGGCCCTCGATAAAGATCCCGCACACGGCGCCAAGTATCGCTACATCCAGCTGCGCACTACTGATGACAAAGATTACATCTGCAGCGTGAGCCTTTCGACGAATGGATTCGGCATCCAGAAGGACGACAACGACCACGACGGACCCGACAAGGTCGAGCCCCTCGCGCGTAAGAGCACGCCGATCAAGCCCGGCGATTGGAGCACCGTGCTCTTCGAGATTCTGGGCGACGAGCTCACCGTGACCGTCAACGGCCACGTCCTCACCGGCCGCCACGAGAACATCGCCCGCCAGAAGCACAGCATCATGTTTGTCGCCGGCACCGAAGGATCTGTGCGCAACCTCAAGATTTGGGAAGCCACCGAGAGCCCCGATTGGTCGATGAACCGCGCCGTCATCGCCGCGAAGCAAACGCCCCTCGCCCCGGCCAAGAAGTAATCGGGAGGCAGGGACAGCACCACGTGCTGTCCTGTGTCTTGGGTAGGGACGCGACTGCGTTGCATCCGCTTGCCTCGAGGCAGAGACGCCCGCCCCTGCCGATTAGTTGATTCGAGGGAGTGCGGAGCCCCTCCCTGCCTTAGGTAGGGACGGCTGTCCCCAGCCGTCCGTTCGTCGGCAGAGATCCGAATCTTGATCGGCTCAACGGCGGGCTGGTGACAGCCCGCCCTACCAAGATGCAGGCGAAGCCATCGGCGGGGAACTGCTGCGAAGCAGGGTAGGGATGCAATGACATCGCATCCGTGTGTCTGTCTGTGAATAGATGAGACGGTGATCTCATCTCTACTTATTAAAACGCACGGCGGAGCTAATGAGGCAACGAGGGCGGGATGCGGTGCTGCCCCTGCCTAGAGCAGTGCGTGATCGTGAAGTAAACAGGGTGCTCGGGGCGGGGGTCGAACCCGCACACCTTGCGGCGCTAGAACCTAAATCTAGTGTGTCTGCCATTCCACCACCCGAGCAAACCTGTGTGTCCCAGATTTGCGGCGCGGGCGGCGGAGGCAAGCGCTTACGCGAGCCGGCCGAGGGGCGAGCCGACTTTGGCGTAGAGCTCCGTGGCGGTTTCGCCGGCCTGGATAAGGTCAGCCTCGAGTTTGATCCGTCCCGGCTCGAAGAGGGTGGCGACGAATGATCCGCCGAAGCGGAAGTAACCTTTTTCGTCACCCTTGGCGACCGCCCGGCCGGGCTGATAAGTCTCGATGATGGTGCCGACGTTGGTGGCTCCGACGGACACCATGGTGACGAGGCCGAACGCCCCGGCATCGATGGTCACGCGCTGGCGTTTGTTCTGCCAGAGGTATGAAGCGTGGCGGCGTAACGCGATTGGGTTGACGGAATATAACTGGCCCTGAGCCAGTACGGGTTCGCCGGGCACGCCAGCGACAGGGAAGTGGAAGCGGTGGTAATCGACCGGGCAGAGCCGCGAGCAGACGACAGTGCCTTGGGCGTAGCGTTCGCCGAGGGCGCGATCGGCGACGAGTGCGGGGATGTCGAAGGTTTGCCCCTTGGCGAAGATGCCTTTGACGCGGGAAGCGTCCTGGAAACCGAGGTGGCGTCCGTCGGCTGGGAGTACGGCCATCTCGGGCCGGGGGTCGACGGGGCGGGTCGAGGGCTTGAGCTTGCGGTAGAAGAAGTCGTTGAAGGTGCGATATGCGCTGAGGTCCGCTTCCGCGAACTCGGCCGGATTCAGCCCAAACGTCTTAATGAAGGGCTCGATGCGACGGGCGCTGCTGGGCCGATCCATGGCCCAGCCATATAACTTGGAGAAAAGGCCCCGTTTGACGACCGCATGGAGGCTCAGCTTGCCGAGCGGGTGGCCGTAGATGCGGCGAAGCCAGGCTTCGCCGTAGACCTGCTCGATCTCAGTCCCGCCGGTGTGGCGATTATGCAGGGTTATGGGGGCATCGGCGTCCATGGCGGTAGATTTGCCAAAAAAGGACTTCAAGGGAACCATTTATCTGTCAAAACAGACGTCTACCCCGATGTCGCGCCTGGCCTTCGTTCTCCTTTTCCTCGCGACCCCGATTTGGGCGCAACAGGGCTTCGTCAAGAAGACGCCCGAAACGCTTAAGGCCGAACTCGACACCGAAGTCATCCGGGCCCGGCTCGACCTAGCGTTTTCCCAACGCCGGCTGGCTCAATTAAATCAGACGCTCGAGCTGCGTAAGTTAGAGGCTGAAGCAATGGTGCGGGCTGCCCGGGCAGATGCCGCCGCCGCCCCCGCCGAAGCCGAACGGGGTCGCCTCGCCATCGAAGCCGCGCTGGCGAATGCCAAAGCTACGGTGGCTTCCGCCGATAAGGATCGCGCGCGCGCCGAACTCGAAGTCGAAGCCCGTCTCGCCTCCGCCCAGGTCTCGGTGGAATACGCCAAGGTCGCTTCCGTCGCCGCCATCGCTCGCCTGCAGCAGAAGGCCGCGGACATCGCCGCTCACGCGAAGATCACTTACCCGAAGGATCCGTTGATTGATGGTGCCTTGCACATCTCGGATCGCCGCATCCCTTTTAACGGTCGCGTCGATGACAATCTCGCTGACTTCGTCTGCGGTCGCATCGCCTTCTATAATGCCGTGGATAGCGAGGCGCCGATCTTCATCGTCATCGATCGTTCGCCGGGTGGCTCGGTGATGTCTGGCTACATGATCCTGCAGGCCATGGAAACCTCCAAGGCTCCGGTGTACGTCGTCGTGAAGGGTTACGCTGCCTCGATGGCTGCGATCATCACCACGATGGCGAAACGCTCTTTTGTCTACCCGCAGACGATCGTCCTGCACCATCAGGCCTCCTCCGGGCTGAGTGGTAATGTCACCCAACTCAAGGAGCAGCTCAAGTGGAGCAAGATCTGGGTGGAGCGCATCTTCGTCAAGGTCGCCGACCGCGCTGGCGTGAAGGTCGAAGATTTCGTGGCCCAGATGTATAAGTCCGTCTCCACTGGTGACTGGAAGGTCACGGGCGATGACGCCGTCCGGTTACACTGGGTTACCAATGTCGTCGAGCAGATGACGGAAGACGCCATTTTCACCGCAAGCAATGAGCCCAAGCCAACGGAGATCATGCCCGAGGGCTTTGTCGATGCCGGCAAGTCTCAGAACGGTCGCATTCGTCAGGCGCTCCCGCCTCTCGGTCCGTGTGATGCTTGGTGGGTCTTTGATCCCACTGTCGAATACATCATCCGCTAATTTCTAAAACTACTCCCATGCACTCTCGCACTTTACTTCGCGCTCTCGCACTCGCCGCCTTGGTCGCCTCGCCGGCCTGGGCGCAGACGAAACGCGCCGCCGCCGCTCCTGCCGCGCCAGCAGCGGCTCCGGCTGATGCCGCCGCCATTCCCACGGCTCCGGCTGGACCGACCACCGTTCCTCCCGGTGGGCCGATTCAACGCGATGAACTTACGCCCGAGCAGAAGACTGCCCTCAAGGAAGTGGATCGCATGCGCGGCGAGAAGGCGCGGATCGACGCCGAAGTGGCGCTCGCTGAAGCCAAGCGTACCGAAGAGCTCGCCCCTTTGAATGCGGAAGTTTCTCGGCTCTCGGCCGAGCGAGCCCTGCGCCTCGCCAAGGCTTCGGCGGAAGCCGCCGCCCTCGAGGATGAGCGCGCCAAGCTTGAACGCCAAGCTGGGCTCGAAGCCGCCCGCTCTAGTGCCCGCTTGACCGAGCGCTCCAATAAGATTCGCGAACTCGAAGCCGAATCCAAGCAGCTCCAGCTGGAGGCTGGCAATACCATCGCCCGGCTCTCGAATGAAATCCAACGTTTCCAGAAGGAAGACGAGGCCCGCAAGGTCGCCAGCAAGGCCAAGCCGAAGTATCTCAAGGATCCGCTGGTCGACGGCGTGCTCTACATCAGCGATCGCCGCATCAGCTTCAACGGCGCCGTGACGGAGCAGCTGGCCGATTACGTCTGCACGCGCATTTCCTTCTATAACAATCAATCCTCCGAGTTCCCGATCTTCATTGTGGTCGATAACTCCCCCGGTGGCTCCGTGGCAGCTGGTTACCAGATTCAGAAGGCCATGGCCGCCTCGAAGGCGCCGGTACACGTCGTCGTCAAAGGCTTCGCCGCCTCGATGACCGCTGTCATCTGTACGCTGGCCGAGCGTTCCTATTGCTATCCCAACACCATCATCCTGCACCACCAGGCGTCCAACACGCTGCGTGGCAATATGACGGTACTGAAGGAGCAGATTGATTTCACCACGAAGTGGTTCGACCGCCTCGCCACCCCCGTGGCCAAGAAGATGGGCATCTCGCTCGAGGAATTCGTGAAGCAGATGTACGCCAACGATTCGACGGGCGACTGGCAGGCGTTTGGCGACAAGGCCAAGGAGCTCAAGTGGGTCGACAACGTCGTCGAGCGGATCGAAGAGACTTCGGTCCTCGACCTCTTGCCCGTCCCCGCCACCCCGATGATTGCCCTGCCGGCCGTCCCGCGCCCGCCCCAGACCGAGATTACTGGGGTGAGTGCGAAGGTGGACGACAAGGGCCGCCCTTATTACGAGCTGCCGCCCCTCGCGAACCCGTTTGACGCCTGGTGGCTTTACGACCCCCAGGGCCTATACCGCGCCCGCTAAGGGCTCGGAGGTCGGAATCATCCTAGGCCGAGGCTTTCCTCGGCCTTTTTATTTGCGAGGGGCTGGGGATTTACCTTCCTCGTGCTTACCCCTATGCGCCCCTCGTCGCTCCTCGCCCTTCTGGCTACGGCAATCTTTGCCTCCGCCGCTGAAGATGGCGCCCAAGTCTATAACACGCTTTGCGTCGCTTGCCACGGCCCAGACGGCAAAGGCCTCAACGGCCTGCCTCCGCTCGTCGGTAGCGATTGGCCCAAGGGCCCGGCCGCTCGGTCGATCAAGATCGTGCTGAACGGTCTGACCGGCCCGGTCGATGTCGCGGGTAAAGGTTACAATATTGATATGCCTCCGCAGGGCGCCGTGTTGAGCGACGAGAAGATCGCCGCCGCGCTGACCTACATCCGTGCGACTTTCGCCGCGGGCGCTGGTGCCGTCACGCCGGATGAAGTTAAGTCCGTCCGCGCTGCGACTTCGAGCCGCACTAAGCCTTGGACCGCAACTGAACTCCTGAAGGCCCATCCGTTCCCTCCGGCCAAGACCGCGCTCAAGAATCTCGTGGGCACGATGTATAAAGGTGAGTGGAAGCAGATGCCGGACTTCTCTAGCTTGAAGCCTGCGCTCATGGAGGATTTCAATGTAGGCTTAGTCGACCCCGATCAGTCCGGTTTAAAATCCAATTTCGCCATGGTTTGGACGGCCCAGTTTGAAGCCAAAGAAGATGGTAAATACATCTTCAACTTTGATTGTGATGATTTCGGTGCGCTCTTCGTCGGCGGCGAGAAGGTGGCGGAAATCAAAGGCATCGCCCCCATTGGCGGGCGTCGCAAAGAGGTCCCCGTAATGCTCAAGAAGGGGCTCACCCCGATTCGCATCGAGTACGTCCAGGTGGGCGGCGAACAAGTCGTCCTGCTTGGCTACAAGGGCCCGAAGGACAAGGGCGTCCAGTGGCTTTCTAAGTCCAAGGGCGGGAATGCCGCTAAGGCGACTCCTTCGATTCCCATTCAGCCCAAGGATGGGGTCGCCGCGATTTACCGCAATTTCATTGGCGGCACCTCTCCTCGCGCCATCGGTATCGGTTTCCCGAATGAGCTAAACCTCGCTTACAGCGCGGAGAACGTCGGGGTGGAGTTATTCTGGGCCGGCAAATTCATGGATGGCGGTCATCACTGGACGGATCGCGGCGCAGGCAATGAACCGCCTGCCGGCACGAGCGTCGTCAAGCTTTCCGATGGTCAGGCAATCATCCAAGATGGTGCGCCGTCGGGCAACTTGGTCCGTTATGTCGCGGCGAAGGGCGGCAAAGATTTCGTGTTCTCTGCGCTGCCAGTCTCGGCTGAATTCAGGGGCTACGATCTGGACAAGGCCGGGAACCCCACCTTCCGAACCGCCGGCGAAGGTTTCGCGATGACGGACGCTTGGGCTCCTGATACCGCCGCCAGCAAGCCCACGTTAATCCGGACAATCAAGGTCACGGGCGATAAGGCAGTCACCGTTGTCCTTGCCCGTGGTACCACGATCTCGGGTCCCTCCGACGGCGTGACGGAAGTAGGTACGGGTCTTCTCATCCGCGCCCAGGGCGGCGTATATCCTCGATCTTCGGCCGCCGATAAGACGTTGACGGTCACCCTTAAGCCCGGCGAGTCCGCCGTGCTCGGTTACTCTTACCGCTAATCCTCCACTGGAAATCACTCTCATGAAGAAATTCTCCCTATTCCTCGCGCTAGCGGCTCTTACGTCTGGGCTGTCCGCGGCCGCCGTTATTAAGAAGACGGACACCAAGGCCTCCGAGGCCCGTCAGTCCGAGTTCTACGAACGCGTTGAAATCCCCACGCCCGCTGGCGAAGTCTGCGAGGTCTCCTCGCTGGCGTTGATGCCGGGTAAGAAAATCGCCATCGGCACACGTCGCGGTGATGTCTGGATTGCCGAAGGGGCCTATGACGCCGATCTCTCCAAAATCAAGTGGACCAAGTTCGCCTCTAGCTTGCACGAGCCTCTTGGCATGTTCTGGAAGGAAGGGTCGCTCTATGCCACCAATCGCCCGGAGTTCACGCGGATGACCGACACGAATGGCGATGGTAAGGCTGACCGCTTCGACACCATTTGTTCGAAGTGGGGTATTAATGGCGACTACCATGAATACGCCTTCGGCTCCGAGCCGGATAAGAATGGCGATGTCTGGGTCGTGCTCTGTCTCACTGGTTCCTTCCACGCCCATTCGCCTTGGCGCGGCTGGTGCGCCCGCATCACCCCCGACGGCAAATTCGTTCCAACGGCTTCGGGTATCCGTTCGCCCGGTGGTATCGGTGCGAATGACAAGGGCGACATGTTCTACACGGATAATCAAGGCGTATGGAACGGCTCATCCTCCCTTAAATGGCTCCGCCCCGGATCGTTCCAGGGGAACCCTACGGGCAACAAGTCCGCTTCACTCCTAGACTTCCCGGCGCCTCCAGAGCCCACCAGTGGTTCGCGCATTCTCACCGAGCGCCTGAAGTTCCCGGACTTCGTCCCCCCCGCCGTAATCCTTCCTCACGCCATCGTCGGTAATTCGCCGTCAGGCATCGCCTGCGAC
This sequence comes from uncultured Opitutia bacterium, assembly GCA_903829855.1. GTDB lineage: Bacteria > Verrucomicrobiota > Verrucomicrobiia > Opitutales > UBA953 > UBA953. Next base: position 1,497 of record CAIKRN010000052.1, on the reverse strand, counting down.
ATGACCAAGGGCAAGTGGGGCCCCTGGGAAAGCCAGATGTTCATTGGTGAGCAGACCGCTTCGCAGGTGCAGCGGGTTAATCTCGAGTTCGTCAACGGGCTCTATCAGGGAGCTTGTTTCCACTTCCTCGGAGGTTTCGAGGCCGGCTTGATTCCGGTGCGCATCGATCAGGAAGACGGCACGATGTTCATCGGCGGATCCAACCGTGGTTGGGGTTCGCGTGGCACGAAGCCTTTCACGTTCGAACGCGTGCGCTTTAAGGGTAAGGTACCCTTCGAAATGCATGACATCTCGGCTAAGCCCGATGGCTTTGAAGTCACCTTTACCCATCCTGTCGACGCCGCCAGCGCCGCCGACCTGAAGAACTACGCGATGGATACCTTCACTTACATCTACCAGGCGAGCTACGGTAGCCCGGAAGTCGATCAGACCGCGCCGACCATCAAGTCCGCAACTCTCTCGGCCGACGGCTTGAAGGTGCGCTTGGTCATCGATGGCCTCGTCCGAGGCCATATCCATCACCTCGTGACCGACGTGAAGGCCAAGTCTGGCGATACCCTTTGGCATAACGAAGGCTGGTATACGTTGAACGAGATTCCTTCCAAGTAAGTGAGCCTGACGGCGGGGAACCGCTGGCAGGGTGAACTGCTGCGAAGCAGAAGAAAGGAAAGGGCGCCGCAAGGCGCCCTTCTTGTTTGGGTAGGGGCGCGACCGGCGTCGCGTCCGCTGTATCGAGGTAGGGACAGCACCACGTGCTGTCCTAGAGGCATCTTAGGCAGGGACGGCTGTCCTCAGCTGTCCGTTCGTGGAATGAGAGGCGGATGTTGATCGGTTCAACGGCGGGTTGGGGACAACCCGCCCTACCCGAGTTAGACGCTAATCTAGAGGCCTCGCCTAATGCTCCCATCTGCTCATATAGAGTGCGGGAACTCGGTTGCCACTGTGGGTGGGTTGGAGCAGAACGGTGGTCACCCCTTACCCCGCCATGCATATTACTTGGATTGATTGGGTCATTGTTGCCGCCTCGATTCTGGTCTGCTTCGTCCCTGCGCTCTTCCTCGCCAAGCGTTCCAGCGGCAGCACCGCCGAGTTCTTCGCCTCCGGCCGCTCGGTGCCCTGGTGGCTCGCCGGTCTCTCGATGGTCGCGACGACGTTCTCGTCCGACACCCCGAATTGGGTGACCGAGCAGGTGCGCAAATACGGCGTCGCGGGGAATTGGCAGTGGTGGGCCTTCGTGCTCACCGGCGTGGCCACGGTCTTCTTCTTTGCCCGCCTCTGGCGCCGCTCGGGCGTCATGACTGACCTCGAGTTTTACGAGCACCGCTACTCCGGCACCGCTGCCTCGGTCGTGCGCGGCTTCCGTGCGGTGTACCTCGGCCTGTTCTTCAACTGCTTCATCATGGGCATGGTCACTTTGGCTGCGTGCAAGATCGCTAACATTCTCTTCGGCATGCCTGCCTGGCAGACGATTGTCATCTGCGGCATCTTGAACGTCGT
>CAIKRN010000051.1 GCA_903829855.1 uncultured Opitutia bacterium | reverse complement strand
CTGCCCTAGCTGCATCTAGGTAGGGCGGGCTGTCCCTAGCCCGCCGTTGGGCCGCAGGAGTTACGTATCTCGTTCGACGAACGGACCGCTGAGGACAGCGGTCCCTACCCATTACAGGTGTCAGCGGTTAGCGGTTGGCGGTTGGGAACGGCAGAGACGTAACAACGACAGCACCGCGTGCTGCCCTAGCTGCATCTAGGTAGGGCGGGCTGTCCCTAGCCCGCCGTTGGGCCGATAGAGATACGTATCTCATTCGACGAACGGACCGCTGAGGACAGCGGTCCCTACCCGATGCACCCCTCTCTTGCACCTCCCCGCCTTTACCCTATCAACCTAGGTATGGCCTTCCCCCCGCTGTCCGAGAACCTTCGTGCCCGCCGTGATTTCCTCCGTCAGGTGGCCCTCGGCGCCGCGCTGTTTTCGATACCCGGCGCCTTCGCCGAAGCCCTCACGCGTACGCCGAAGCAGACCGAGGGGCCGTTCTATCCCGACAAGCTGCCGCTCGATACTGATAACGACCTGATCATCGTGAACAACGGCGTCACCCCAGCGGTCGGCGAGATCGCCTGGCTGTCCGGCCGCATCCTCGACGAGCACGGTGACCCTGTGCGCAACGCGTTGGTCGAGATTTGGCAGGCCGATAATAATGGCGCGTACATTCATTCCAAGACGGGCAATGCCGCGAAGCGCGATGTGAATTTCCAAGGCTTTGGTCGATTCCTCACTGGCGCCAACGGCGAATATGTTTTCCGGACGATCAAGCCCGTGCCGTACAAGCCGCGCACGCCACACATTCACCTCGCCGTAAAAATCAAAGGCAAGAAGGAGCTCATTACCCAGTGCTACATCAAGGGCCATGAGCAGAATGCGAAGGATGGTATTTATATGGGCATCAAGGATGTCGCCCAGCGCGAGAGCGTCACGCTGGCGTTTGATCCGCTCAAGGGTTCTAAGGCCGGCGAACTCGCCGCGCGCTGGGACGTCGTCCTCGGGTTTACGCCGGAGGGGTAGTGAGGGTAGGGGCAGCACCGCGTGCTGCCCTAGCTGCATCTAGGTAGGGCGGGCTGTCCCTAGCCCGCCGTTGGGCCGATAGAGATACGTATCTCATTCGACGAACGGACCGCTGAGGACAGCGGTCCCTACCCATTACAGGTGTCAGCGGTTAGCGGTTGGCGGTTGGGAACGGCAGAGACGTAACAACGACAGCACCGCGTGCTGCCCTAGCTGCATCTGGTAGGGCGGGCTGTCCCTAGCCCGCCGTTGGGCCGAGGGGGCTACGATTCTCGTCATGCGAACGGACGGCTCGGAGAGCCATCCCTACCTTTGCCACGCGCTGCACGCGCGCCCACAAAAAAGCCCCTGGAATCGAGGGGCTTGATGAGCGCACGGTAAGCGCGGTTTACTTCGCGTGGGCCTTGACGAAGTCGATGTCGGCTTTGACCTGAGGAACGCTGTCGAGCCAATCAGCTTCGTGTTCGACGGAGATATGGCCATCGAACTTCTGGCGGATGAGTTCCTTGAGGCAGGCATCGATATCGCACACGCCCTTGCCGGCAACGACGACAGGGGAGTTGCCGAAGGTGGCCTTGTCCTTGAGGTGCACGCTGATGATGCGGCCTTCGAGGATGCGCACGCATTCGACGGACTTCAGGTTGGAGGTGGCCCAGTGGCCGAGGTCGGCGCAGGCACCGACGCGGTGGTCGCGGCTCTCAACGACGCCGAGGATGTAGAGGGGATTCCAGACCTTGTACTTCGGGCGATCCATCGAGCCGCCGTGTTCATGGAAGGCGACTTTCATGTCGAACTCGATCGCGGCAGCTTCCCAGTGGGCAATCTGCTCGGTGGATTCGGTGCAGACGGAATAGAGGCCGAGCTTCTTGGCGAACTTCATGATCGCGTAGACCTCTTCCTTGTTCTTCGCGCCGACGACGCCGTAGTTCACGGCGCGGACACCTTGGCGATCGAGCTCAGCCTTCATTTCAGCAAAGGCGGCGTCGGACATGGTGTGGTTGGTCTTCTCCTTGGAGCCGGGCTTGAGGGCCTGTCCGGGGTAGAGTTCGATGAGGTTGCCGCCAGCTTCCTTGGTCTTGGCGATGGCTTCGAAGAACGAGAAGCGGTTGAAGGTGTAGGCTTGGGCGCCGACGAACCAACCGTTTTGGCGGTAGGATTCCGGAATCGGATCAGCGCTGACGCAGGCAGCGACGGCGAGGGCTAGGAGGGTGAGGAGACGCATGGGTGTGGGGTGTAAGGACAGAGAAAGGCACCTAGGGTTCCCTAGGTCAAGAACCCCTCGGGCCTAACATGGCTCAAATCAGCCCGTTTATTAGGCTGACGACATGTTTTGGCAGGATTTTTGGCAAAGTTTTCTCAACGGGTGTCGCCGCCGTCCGCTGCCTGACTCCCTGGGTGCCATGGGCGAACGCTTCGCGGAAGAGCACTATCTCCGCCAAGGCGGGCGCTGCCTTGCGAGCAATTGGCGCCACGGCCGCGACGAGCTCGATCTCGTCATCCTAGAGGGTAGCGTGCTTGTTTTCGTCGAAGTTAAGACCCGCACGGCGGAAGTCGGCGGAGAAGGGTATTGGGCCGTCAATCGACGGAAAAAGCGGGCTTTAAGGCGCGCGGCGACCGGTTGGCTCCATCAAATCAGCGGGCCGTGTCATACGCGATTCGACGTCGTGGAAGTTCTGGTTTGCAAGAAAGGCACCGTCCGCCTCCTTCAACACCGTGGCGAAGTCCTTTTCGGACGCCGCCGCTTCTAGACTCCGATGTCAGACACCGACCGCCATCCGTTCCTCTCCGGCCTGAGTAAGCACCGCGGCGCCCAGCCGACCTGCGTGGTCATTTTCGGCGCCTCGGGCGACCTCGCCGCCCGTAAGCTGCTCCCGGCCCTGTACAACCTGGCCGTCGACAGCCTGCTCCCGGCCGATTTCCATCTGATCGGCTTCGGTCGCAAGCCCATCCCGGACGCTGAGTTTCGCACCCAGGCCGCCGCCGATCTTGCGAAGTTCTCCCGCCGTGAATTCCGTCCCGACATCTGGAAACGCATCGAAGAGAATGCCACTTACCAATCCGGTGGCTATGATGAGCCGGCCGCCTACGCCGCTTTAAAGGAACAGATTGCCGCCGCCGAGAAACGGGCCGGCCGCCCCCTCCAGTTGGTCTTCTACGTCTCCACGCCGCCGACCGTCTTCGAGCCAATTTTAGAGAACCTCGGTCAGTCCGGCCTCGCCGCCCGTGGCCTCGGCACCGACCTCGAAAGCAAGGTCATCATCGAGAAGCCTTTCGGCAAGGACCTGGCTTCGGCCGTGCACCTCAACGCCGTCGCGGCCCGTAATTTCCGCGAGTCCCAGATTTTCCGCATCGATCACTATCTCGGCAAGGAGACCGTGCAGGACTTGCTCGTGCTCCGTTTCGCCAACCCGATTCTTGAGCCGCTCTGGAATCGCCGTCACGTCGACCACGTCCAGATCACCGTTGCTGAAGAACTCGGCGTCGGTACCCGTGGTGGCTATTACGACGGCAGCGGCGCCACGCGCGACATGCTCCAGAACCACACGATGCAGCTCCTCGCGCTCGTGGCGATGGATCAGCCTCGCTCCCTTTCCGCCGAGCATATCCGCGATGAGAAGGTGAAGCTGCTCGAGTCCATCCAGCCGCTGCGCCTCGGCGTCAATGGTGATGCCGTCCGCGCCCAATATTCAGAAGGCCTTTCCGGGGGTGAACGCGTGCCAGGATATCTCACCGAGAAGGATATCCCCAAGGATTCCGCCACGGAGACTTTCTGTGCCCTGCGCCTTTCGATCGAAAATAGCCGCTGGTCGGGCGTGCCTTTTTACATGCGCTCCGGCAAGCGCCTCGCTCGCCGTGTCTCTGAAATCGCAATTCAATTCAAGCAGCCGGAGTCCGGCCTGTTCGCCGGCGACGCCCGTTACGACCTCGCGCCGAACCGCCTCGTCATTCAGATCCAGCCCGACGAAGGCACGACGCTCGTCCTCAATTCCAAGGTGCCCGGTCTCGAGCCGCGCACGCAGCCAGTCCGCTTAAGTTTCCGCTACGCCACGACCTACGGCTCCAATACGCCCGAGGCCTACGAACGCCTGATTCTCGATGCCGTCGTCGGCGATCGCACGCTCTTCATCCGTGGGGATGAGACTGAGGCCTCCTGGCGCCTCTTCACGCCGCTCCTGCAGAGCTGGCAGCAGCAAGGCCGCACGGGTATCGAAGCGTACTCTTCGGGTTCATGGGGCCCAGCCGGCGCGGATGCGCTGCTCGCTGGTCATGGTCACGCTTGGCGCAACGCCGGCCGCTGATATGGCCCATCCGCTGATCGACACCCTGCCGGGCTTCCCGGTCAAGATCTCCGCGGCACTTGCCTCGTTAGATAAGGCTTGGTCCGAGGAAGGCGAAGAAGCCGCGCGCGCGTCGCAGATGAATCTCGTGCTGATGTTCGGTGCGGGCGTCTCGCCCGCCGATGCGCAGGCCCGCTTCGACGAGGCGATTCTCTTCGCCCAACGTTATCCTTGTCGCTTGGTGGTGCTCGCCGCCCGTCCGGCCGCGGAGGCCGCCGCCGCCCTCGAAGCAAAGGTGAACGTGCTTTGCTTCTTTGATCCTTCGCGGCGCGGTAAGCGTTGCTGTGAAGCCCTGATGCTCGCGCACGGTGCGCCGACGAATGAACTCGAATCACTCGTCTCGACTTGGCTCGAAGGCGATCTCCCTACAAATGTCTGGGCACACGGCGTGACCGTCGCGGAGATGACCCCGTGGCTCGCGTGGACGGCCCGCTGCCGCCGCGTCGTCGCGGATCGCTCGCTTGTGGGTGACGAGTTTTTCAAACTCGCCTTCCCGAGCCCGAAGTCCGTCCGCGACCTCGCGGTCGCCCGCTGCTTACCTGTCCGTCAGGCGCTCGGCCAATACCTCGCCGCCCATGCGCCCGCTGAGCTCGTTCGCGGCCTGCGCATCGTGACGATTAATTACGGAACCGGCCTCCGCGGTGAAGCCGCTGGTTTGCTTGAATGGATGCGCGGTTGCCTCACGCATTGCGCCGGGCTTTCCCGTTCGCACCTCGACGTCGAGTTTACCACGACGCCACAGCCGCCGCCCGGCGATAATCTCGATGCCGAGTGGGTCTTTGCCGACGGCGCCCGTTTCTCCTGGGAGCATGCCGATAAGGGCACGCGTGCGATTATCACTTTCTCGCGTAGCCGTCAGCCCGCCCCCGTCACTCAGCGTGTCGCCTTCATGGCCCCCGCCGAGGCGTTGTCCGAAGCGGTGTTTTTTTAAGAGGTAGGGACAGTACCACGTGCGGTCCTAAGGTATCTTGTCTTGAAGCGGTCTGCCCGCTTCCCCAGTAATCGGGATAACCCCATGCGAAAGACTTCCGTCGCCTTGCTGCTCCTCCTCGCCTTTTCACTGCATGCCGCGGATTGGAATCCCGTGCTGGTGCCGGCCAAGGAGACGACCCTCAATGGGCGGGCCATGGAAACTTTTGAGCACGACGTGAAGCCGGAGTGGGGCTACGCGGCGCCCCAGAAGGATAGTTTTGTGGTGATCCACCCCACGACCGATCGGCGTAACGCTCCCTTGTATGTCGTGCTGCACTCCGCTGGGCATGATGTGTTCTCGTGCGTGAATTGCACGAAGACCGTTGGCAATCACGACATCTACCGTTCGCCCGATGATCATTACGCGCTGTACCTGGATTGCCGTAAGAACAAGGGCGATTGGTGGTGGGGCGGGATGCATCTCAAGGATAAAGCCCTCATCGCGAAGAACTCGGGCGGCGACCCTGTCCCCGTGGAGAAGCGCGTCATGGATACCGTTAAATGGGCGATGGAAAAATACGGCATCGACCCCGAGCGCGTCTACCTCTGCGGAAATTCCATGGGCGGCACGGGCACGCTCGGTATCGGGATGCGCAACGGTAACGTCTTTGCCGCGATTAAGGCCAATGTCCCGGCCGGGATTGAGCATGTCTCCCATCGCATGTATTTCCCGCCCGCCACCGTCCCAGCCAACGTGATTCTGCCTGAGCCGCCGGTTTGCGTGGACTACTCCGGTCAGAATGACAGCTGGTCTGCCGGCCATGAGCGTTTCGTGAAGGCGATGAACGACCGTAAGTATGCACTCTACTTTTACTGGGGCCCGTTCGGCCACGCCAACAATACGTCCAAGATCATGCTGGTGAATGACCTCATCGATTCTTTTGACTGGTTGGCCGTGCGCAAGAATGAGCCCTACGTCGCGTTCACCAACGCTTCCGGTAATTCCCCGCTGCCGTGGCCGGATGACTTAAAGAATCCCGCCGCCGGTCAGGTGAATGCCTTCTTCCGCTGGAAAAATATCACTGACACTGAAACGAAGGCCGAGCTCTCGCTCTTTCTAGTGTCCGCGGCTGACCTAAAGACCAGGTTCACGATTCCGAAAGAAGCGAACGCCGATGTCACCCTCCGTCGCCTCCAGCATTTCAAACTTACTCCAGGCGCATCTTTCAAGTGGACGTTTGGCGCCGCCAAGGGCGAAGGG
>CAIKRN010000050.1 GCA_903829855.1 uncultured Opitutia bacterium | reverse complement strand
GTCGGTTACCCTTCGAGCGGTGGGCTCTTACCCCACCTTTTCACCCTTACCTCGTTCCTTGCGGAGGAGGCGGTATCTTCTCTGTGGCACTATCCGTCACGCCTTGCGACGTGCCCCGACTTGCGGCGGGAATCCTGCCCTATGGTGTCCGGACTTTCCTCACGGATTGCTCCGTGCGAATGCGCGTGTATGACTGTCCACACAGGTTAGTCGGTCAAGGCGGGGGAGGGAAGGGTAAATGCGGGTAAATTGAGAGGTGGAACGCACCTGGGGTATACTCAATGTTTCCATGAGCTCCGCCGTGCGTACTCGGTCTTGGTGTCATAATTCTGCCTTGGAAATCTTTTCCGAAAGGGGTTGAGTGGTCGCACCCCACCATGCGCCTATCCCTCCTGTTTCTCGGACTTATTTCTTTTATGACCGCTCGTGCCGCCGAACCCATCAAAGTCGCCTGCGTGGGTGACAGCATCACGCAGGGCGCGGGTGCGGCCAAGGGTAAGTCTTACCCCTCCCAGCTTCAGGAGCTGCTCGGCGATAAGTATAAGGTTGGTAATTACGGCGTCAGTGGTCGCACGCTGCTCCGCAAAGGCGATTATCCTTATTGGAAAGAGAAGGCCTACCAGAACGCCCTCGGGATGAATCCCGATGTCGTCGTGATCATGCTCGGCACCAATGACACCAAGCCCCAGAACTGGAAGTTCGAGGCGGAGTTTGTCGGCGATTATCGCGACTTGGTGAAATCATTCCAGAGCCTGGCTGCGAAGCCGAAAGTCTTTATCTGTCGCCCGGTGCCAGTCCCAGGTAAGGGTAATTATGGCATCAATGAAGAGAATGTGCAGAAGGAGATTCCGCGTCTCGATGCGCTGGCCAAGGAACTCGGCTGCGAAGTGATCGACATGCATGCCGCCCTCGAGAAGAAGCCCGAACTCCTGCCTGACCGCGTCCATCCGAACACAGAAGGCGCCGGCGAGATGGCCAAGGCCGCGGCCAAGGCCATCACGGCAAAGTAAGCGGCTAGTGCCGGCCGGGTTTAGGGGCGATCTGGGCAAGAACGCGGCCAGACGCTTCCCGTAGCTGTTGCCAGCGAGGTGAGGGGTGGTCCGGCCCGTGCGCGATGAGTTGAAGGGTGCTGCGCCATTCGAGTACGGCCCGTTCCATGTCGCCTGCACCAGGCCCATGTCCTTCCGCATCCACCGGCGGGATCTTGCCATGGAGGGCGAAGGCCTTGAGGGATTCGGCACATCCCTCGCCAAAGCCGGCGGGGAGTCCTTCGCGGAGGTAGCCCTCCGCGGTGAGGGATTTATATTTCAGACGGCAACAGGCCCCGAGTCGGCTGGAGTTACGGGCGACGGCGGCGACCCGTTCGCCGGCGCGGAGCTCTGCGAGGTCCCAGGCGACGGCCTCCGCGTCATACGATTTATCCTCGAGGGCGGCCGCGACGGCGAGGCCTTCGCCGTGTTGAAAGAGTGAGGCGATTTCACCGCGTTCGGTGGGAATACCCGATGGGTCGATCAGCCCGAGCTTACGCCAGAGTCGCCCCGCCTTGGCGGTGTGTAGCGTGCCACCGCTCAGGACTTCGCGCAGATTAATATCTTGCTTCTCTGTGATGCGCATCGGCGGATTCATCAGCAACTGGTTCTCCGCATCGGGCCAGACTTTCACTTCGGCTTCGGTGTAGTCCAGTTTGAGTTGGACGCTGTCGCGGCCGAGGAAGAGCCCACCGTGGGCGCGTCCGCCTTGAGTGAGTTTTGGCATGAGCGGCAGAATTTCTTTTTCGAGAAGTTCAAGTTTCCAAGTCCGCTGCGGCCCTCTATCACCTTCGACTCGCCGTAATGATTTCAGGAGCCAGTCAGCGGGCACGAGTTTGCCGGCGCCGCTTTCCTTGGGAAAGTGTGCCAGCGTCACCGAGCGTCCATAGATGGGTTGGCTATCGATTGTTTCGAGTTTGCAGGGAGTACCGAAATTTAGCTCACGGAGGGCGTCGGGTTTGGATAAGGCAGGATGCCAGGTGCCCTTTACGAAGATGAGGGCCTCTTTAAATTTGACGCGATGCGTGGGCCGTTCGCGTTGCCAGAGGCCATTCTTGCCTTGGATTTCATGAATCTGCCGAACGACGCCGGCGGACGGTGCG
>CAIKRN010000049.1 GCA_903829855.1 uncultured Opitutia bacterium | reverse complement strand
CTGAGTTCGCGTTCGTGGCCGTCAAGGCGGTGCATGCCTTCTTCCCAGCGTAGGTTAAGGTTGTCGCGCCCATCTTGCAGTGTCACGAAACCGGCGGCCTTGGCGGTGGTGAAACTGGCTTCGCCCCAGGTATAAGCCGTCGCCATTGAATGGGTGGCGGCAGGGTGGGGCGGTTCACCGCCGTCGGCTGCCGTCACGCGGATGGTGCGCACCATGCCGGTGATATGGTGATAGAGGAGGTGGCAATGGATGAGCCAGTCGCCTTGGCCTTCCTTGGCTGTGAACTCGATCGTGCGCACGCTCATCGGCGGCACGTCGACCGTGTGCTTCAGCGGAGAAGTCGCTGGGTCTTTGTCGTTCGGCTCGACGAGTCGGAAGAAATGCCCGTGGAAGTGGATGGGATGGTGCATCATGGTGTTGTTCACCAAGCGCAGGCGGAGCGTCTCGCCCTCCTTGACCTTAATCGCCTCGGCCTCATGCGGATCGAGCCCGTCGAAGCTCCATTCGTAACGGATCATATCGCCCGTCAGCTTGAGCGTCAGCTCGCGGTGCGAGGATGCGACTGCATGCGGAGTGGCCGAGCGGAGCTTAGCGTAGGGCGAGAGCGGACGGTCGGATTCCTTGGCGCCTGGTTCGGGGTCGAGCTGATCGAGGATCGAAGTCAGGTAGCTGTTCATCCCGTAGCGTTCCGGCGCGGGCGGCGGGGTGGCGGGGTGCGCTTCGCCTTCTCCCATCCAGGCGGAGACGAAGCCACTGCCGTCTTGGGCGGTGGCACGCAGTTCCCAGGAGCCAGAGGCGGGGACGGTCGCCACTAGGTCGTAGGTTTCGGCGGGGCCCATGAGCAGGCGTTTCTGGTCAAACGGGACGACGTCTTGTCCGTCGGCCGACACAATGCGCACGCTGCCGGCAGCTGCATCGATATAAAAATAGCTGGCCGCCCCGGCGTTGATGAGGCGCAGGCGAAGGGTATCCCCAGGTTTGCCGGGAAGTTTTAAGCGGCGCTGCCCGTTCATCAGGAAGGCATCGTAGGCCACATCGGAAAGATCCATTGGCGGGACGAGCGCTTTCTCGCGGCCAAGGTATTCGCCGAGTTTGCCAGCTTGGTAGGCCCCGAAGAGAGACTGGGATGTGCCCTTGCGGAAAGAGTACCAATCGCTGCCACGGAGGAGGGTGCGCTGGACTTCGGCGGGGTGTTCGTTGGTCCAGTCGCCGAGCACGATGACTTGGTCATGCGTGGTCACCGTGGTCTTTGCTTTCGGTTCGATGACGATGGCCCCTTGGATGCCACGTTGTTCCTGGTGCCCCGTGTGGCTGTGATACCAATAGGTGCCGTGTTGGCGGACGAGGAATTCGAAGGTGCGCGATTTTCCGGGAGCGATGATCGGGGTGGTCACGACGGGTACGCCGTCTTCGAGGTTCGGCACGAGCACGCCGTGCCAGTGCAACGAGGTGGTGTCGTCGGTGAGCCCGTTCGTGACCGTGATGCGGGCGACGTCCCCTTCGCGGAAGTGAAGCACCGGCCCGGGTGAAGTGCCATTGATGGTCAGCACCTGAACGGGCTTGCCGGCGGGGCTGAGCGTTTGCTCCGCAATGGTGAGCTTATATTCAACGACGCGAGCTTGGGGGTGCAGGGCGGAAGCCTTCGGGGCCGCTTCCATCGCATCGTAATAGGCCTTGCGGCAGAGTTCGCAGGCCTGAGTCATCCCTGCACCCAAGATCATCCAGGCGATCAGGGCTTGGCCGATACTTCGGCGCGGATGCTCAGGGCGGGGTGACATTACTCCCTCCATTTTTGGTAAATAATGATTCTCCGCAAATCTACTCGGAGATTTCGGGGCGATTAGTCGGGACGATTTCTTGATCAAAAGCCGTTTTAGTGATGAAACTCGGCAAAGATTTGCATTCTCATGACTCACACCCTTGGGTTTGTCCCATGCGCTTCCCCTGCAAAACCCTCCTAGCCGGCCTCGGACTGGCTGTCCTTACTGTCATGCTTTCAGCGGCCGACGTTCCGGCTAAGGTCGTCATCTGGAAGCTCGACGACCTGACAGCCGGCGAGAAACGTCGGGTCGCCCCGGGATTCAAGCGCGTGGCTGATTGGGCTGATGAGAAGAAGACCGTG
>CAIKRN010000048.1 GCA_903829855.1 uncultured Opitutia bacterium | reverse complement strand
CCAGAGGTTGAAGGCCGCAATGGCGGCGGCGAAAACGAATTCAGGCTGGCTGAAGCTCAGCTTTGAAAAGAGCGGGAGCAACCAGCAGCTCAGCGGAAGCGAAATCCCTAGAGCGATTGAGGCGAGGGAGACGTAGCGGGAGACCAGGAACACAAGGGCCCAGATAGCAGCGCCGATGAGAATCGGGACCGTCAGCAGTACGAGCAGGCCGCCGATGGTAGAGGCTACGCCCTTGCCGCCCTTGAACTGAAGGAAGCAGGAGAAGCAATGGCCAAGCAGGGTGCCCACGAAGCCAGCGACACAGATCAGGAAGATGACTTCCTGGCCGCTGTGGCTATTCTTGGAGATAAGGAGGTAGGGCAGGCCGGTGCCGACGAAGCCCTTCAGGACATCGAGGGCGAAGACGAGATTGCCGGGGCCCTTGCCGAGCACGCGCTTAACGTTGGTCGCTCCGGGGTTACCAGAGCCTTCCTTCAAGATATCGATGCCATGCTTCTTCGACACAAGCACGGCGAAGTTGACGGAACCGATGAGGTAGCCGAGTAAGGCAAAAATTCCGATAGCCGCGAACATCGCTTAGGCGTCGATCAACTTGGCGCTGACGATTGCTGGGTTGCGGAGAATCTCAGCGATGGCAGCGACCCCGGGAGCGGTGTCGAGTTGGTAGACGGCGAGAGCGTTGGATCCGCCAGTGCGACTGAGGGCCATGTTGGCGATATTCACGCGTTCCTTGGCGAGTAGGCTGCCGAGGGCCCCGATGATGCCGGGCTGATCCTGATTTTCGATGAGGAGAAGTTTGCCTTCAGGGACGAACTCGAGGGTGCGGCCATTGATGGAAACGATCCGAGGCGACTGGGCTTTGCCGAGGACGGTGCCAGCGACAGAGACGGACTTGCCGCCCGCGAGGACAGCCTCGACCAGGATGAGTTCTTTGTAGTCAGCTTCGGCGGACGAGCGAACGGTCTGCACTTCAACGCCAAGGGCCTTGAGCTTGCCAGGGGCGTTCACGTCGGTGACGCCTTCGACGATGCCACGCAAGTAGCCGCGCTGGATGGCGCGGGCGATGGCGTTGGCACCCTGATCGGAGCCGGTGCCAAACGTGGTAAGGCGGAGGGATTCGATCCGGCCGGGGGCGGCGAGCTGGCGGGCGATGGCACCGAGTTTCTGCGCAAGGGCGAGGAAAGGCTTGATGGCAGCGAGCGTCTGGGAGTCGACGGAAGGTAGGTTGACTGCATTGGCGGGCGAGCCGCCGCCGAGGACCGTGATGGCGGCTTCCGCAACTTCGACGCCGACATTCTCCTGAGCTTCAGCCGTCGAGGCGCCGAGGTGAGGGGAGAGGTGTGCTTTCGGCAGAGAGCGCAAGGGGTGGTCTTTGGCGAGGGGCTCTTCGACAAACACATCGAATCCGCAACCGCCACACTGTCCGGATTTCAAGGCTTCCGTGAGGGCGGCTTCATCCACGATGCCACCGCGAGCACAATTCACAATCTTCACGCCCTTCTTCATCTTGGCGAAGGCGGCGCTGTCGACCATGCCTTCCGTGGCACCCTGTTTGCCTTTCTCAATGAGAGGCATGTGGACGGTGATGTAGTCGGAGAGGGCGAAGACTTCGTCGAGGGTCGCAATCGCGACGCCCAAGGCCTTGGCACGTGATTCGGTCAGGTACGGGTCGTAGGCCAGGACCTTCATGCCAAAGGCGAGGGCACGCTTGGAGACTTCGGCGCCGATGCGGCCGAGGCCGAGCACGCCGAGGGTTTTGCCGAAAAGTTCGGAGCCGGAGAGGCTTTTGCGATCCCATTTGCCTTCGCGCATGGACTGGACGGCTTCCGGTACGGGGCGGGCCAGGGAGAGGAGGTGGGTGAAGGTCAGCTCGGCCGTTGCGATGGTGTTGCCCGAAGGGGTATTCATCACGATGACCCCGCGCTCGGTGGCGGCATCGACGTCGATGTTGTCGACGCCTACGCCCGCACGGCCGACGCAGACAAGGCGATGGGCGGCGGCGAGTACTTCCCGGGTGATCTGGGTCTCGGAGCGCACCAGGATGGCATCCACGTCCGCAACGAGGCTGAGGACCTGTTCCGGGGTAGAGCCGTAGGCTTCGACGACCTCATAGCCCGGCTGGGCTTTGAGGAGGGCGACTCCGGTGGGTGAGATTTTGTCGGCGACGAGTACCTTGGGCATGGCGATGTGGCGTGGAAAGTTTGCGTGGAGTCATAAATGCCCACCCACGGTAAAGGCAAGCACCTACCCCTGCCCGGCTGTCATAGAAGCATCAGAGCCGACGATGGGCATAATCCGCCAATTCGTAGCAATCCGGGCTCATTTCTTCCAGAAAACGGCAGGGGTCGAGGGGGCGGTAGCCTTCCCCTGAAACAGCAAATCGGGGGGCGAAAAGGAAGAGCATGTTCTCCGCGCGGGTGCAGGCCACGTAGAAGAGCCGGCGTTCCTCTTCCACGTCTCCTTCGTCGATGGCGCGGCTCAGCGGTAAAAGCCCATCGGCAACCCCCAGTAGGAAGACAATCGGGAACTCTAGGCCTTTGGATTGGTGAATCGTCGTGAGGCGCAGCATATCCTCCTCGGGTTCAGCTTTCTTGTCTGAAGACTCTCCGTTCAGGAGGGCTACTTGGGCGACGAGGTCGCCGACGTCTTCAAATTTTGAAGCGAAGCCAATCAGACCTTGGAGGTCCTGCTCTCGATCGCGCCAGTCCGGGAAAATGGTTTTGATGAAGCCGCCGTACCAGCCCTCGATGCAGACGCGCACGGTTTCCGCCGGAGTCCGCGCTACTTTAATGGAATGGGCATCGGAGGCGGCGACAAAGAGGTCGGGGGCTGGGGCCGTCGGGCCAGGCTTGGCTTTAGCGGCTTCGAGTCCTTCCAGCATGTCTTCGAGGGTAATCGTCAGGTCTTTGAAATCGTCCTTCGCGGATTCGGGTACGCGCTTCAGGACGGCGTCAGCCCGCAGGGCACGAACCATCCCGCGGCCTTCGGTTTGTTCGATTTCGCGGGCGGCTTTACTGATCTTATCGGCAGCGACTGGGCCGACCTTTGGTAACAAGCAAAGGATGCGAGAGAGCGCGACTTGATCGAGCGGGTTATGGACGAAGCGAAGTTGCGCCAGGATGTCCTTCACATGGATGAGATCAAAGAACTTATGACCGCTGGTAATGACGAAGGGTACGCCCAAGGCATTCAACTCCATCTGCAGTTCAAGTGACTGGTAGTGGGCGCGGTAAAGGACGTGGATATCGGCGAGCGCATGCCCGTCCTGATGGAGTTGGAGGATTTTTCGGCCGACGAGTTTAGCTTGCTGTGAGGTGTCGCCGACCGTGAAGACCGTGGGTTGCGGGCCGCGCTGTCGAACAGCTTTAAGCCGCCGATCGAACCCTTCGATCTTCGGGCGGTGACTCAGGATTTCGTTCGCGAAGGCCAGGATTTCCGGCGTGGAACGATAGTTGGTGTCAATGGTGTGAATCAGCGTACCCGGGTGGCGATTCGGGAAAGCGACGATGTTCTCCCAGTCGGCGCCACGCCACGTGTAGATACACTGCGCGTCATCGCCCACGGCCATGATTTGGTGTTCGCTCGCCAGTAGATCGATGATGCGGCTCTGCAGTCGATTCGTGTCCTGAAACTCATCAACGAGGATGTGGCGGAAGCGTTGCCGATAGTGGGCGAGGGCAGCCGGGTCGTTTTCGAGGATATAAAGCCAGAGGCTCAGCAGGTCATCGAAGTCGCAGAGGTTTCGCTCTTTTTTCGCGGCCTCGTAAGTGGTGCAGAACTGCATCAGCTTCTCTGGGCCGCCTTTCATCCAATCGAGGCGTTCGGTGAGGACGTCTTGCAGGGGGCGGAGGGTATTGCGTGCGTGCGAATAGGCGTCTAGAATGACTGCGGCCTTCGGGTTGGTCTTGTCTTTGATGAAGGCCCCGTCGACCTGCTTCACGATTTCAGAGAATAACTGCTCAGATTCTTTCTGGTCCAGGATGGTGAAATCCGGTGAACGCGAGGCCACGGCGGCATTGCGGCGCAGGATGCGTTGGCCGATGGAGTGGAAGGTGCCGCCCCAGAATTGCCCGCGGGGAACCCCCGTCAGGTCCTCCACGCGCTCCAGCATCTCCTTGGCGGACTTATTGGTAAAGGTTAGCAGCAGAATGTCCCATGGCCGGGCGCCTTGATGGAGGAGCCAGGCTACCCGGTAGGTCAGGGTGCGCGTCTTGCCTGAGCCAGCACCGGCGAGCACGAGGGCGGGCCCGCGGGGAGAGGTCACCGCGGCGTACTGCTCGTCGTTGAGCTCGGCCCGGAAGTCGACAGGAGGCAGTCCTTCCACGGCTTAGCGGATGGGGCGCTGGCGGCGATCCATCAGGCTGAACTTAGAGACCTGTTCGTCCGCTTTGTAGGAAGAACGCACCAAGGGGCCGGATTCGACGTGCTTCACGCCGACTTCAAGCGCCATGGCCTTCCATTCCGCAAATTCATCTGGATGCACCCAGCGATCAATCGGAGCGTGTTCCTTGCTAGGCGAAAGGTACTGACCGATCGTGAGAATGTCCACCTGGGCAGCGGCGATATCCCGGATGAGCTGGGCGACTTCTTCTTTGCGTTCGCCAATGCCCAGCATGATGCCGGTCTTGGTCACGAAGTCGCGTGACTTGGCGTGCTTCAGGACCCAGAAAGACCGATCATACCGGGCGGTCTTGCGCACGGGGCGCTGCAAGCGTTCGACGGTTTCGAGGTTATGATTCAGAATGTCGGGCCGGGCATCGAGTAGCGTATCGAGGTGCACCTGTTCGCCACGGAAGTCGGCAGGCAGGACCTCGATGGTCGTGGTGGGGTTGCGGTGGCGGGTGGCCCGGATGGTGGCGGCCCAGACGGAGGCCCCGCCATCCTTAAGGTCGTCGCGAGCAACAGAGGTGATGACCACGTGCTTCAGTTTCATCTGCGCGATGGATTCGGCTACGCGGGCGGGTTCGCCGAGGTCGAGTTCGCTTGGGCGGCCGGTGAGGACGGCGCAGAAGGTGCACGAGCGGGTGCAGACATTGCCCAGGATCATCACCGTGGCCGTGCCGCGAGACCAGCACTCGCCCATGTTCGGGCATTGGGCAGACTGGCAAACCGTGTGGAGTTTATGCTCGTCGACGTTCTTCTTGGTTTCCAGGAAGTCGGGACCGCTCGGAAGCTTGGCGCGAAGCCAGTCGGGTTTACGAGCAGACTCAATCATGGAGGGGGTCAACATTGCGGTCTCGGCCCTTTTTTCAACCTAACAAACAAGAAGGGGTGCTCTCCTCCCGGAAAGCACCCCTTTTGCTATGATGTTTAACCTTAAACCTTAGAAGGACTTCTTGACCGTGAAGGCCGTGATGCTGCTAGCGCCTTCAAGCTTGTTGTAGGCGACGGAAGCGTCGAAACCAAGGACTGGGTAGGTCAGGGCGACGGCGTAGTCGTACTTCGAGCTGGCCTTGTCGGAACCGTAGTGGAGGCCGAGGTTGAGTCCCTTGACGGCGGCGATGTCGTAGCTGTAGTTGGCTTCGTAGTAGTAGTCCGTCAACGTGCCGCTAATGCCGCGGGAGGCCTTGAGGGTCAGGCCGGCGTAAGTCGCAGCCACGTTGGCTTCACCACCATTGTGGGCAGCGGTGTAGGTGTAGTCGATATAGCCGACGGAGACGTCGACAGCGCCGATCTTAAAACCGTAATTAGCATAGAGGTCGACTTCCGTGCCGTTGGTGAGGCTGGAACCCCAAACGCCGGCGGTCAGGCCGCTGATAGGGGTCTTGGTCAGATCAAAGCCGCCCTGGATGGCGAGCTTACCGCCCGTCTGGGAGATACCACGGAATACGTAGTCGCTCGTCAGGGCGAGGTTGCCGGTGGTGGTGAACGCCGAGGCAGCGGCGGGCGCCGACTGAGCAAAGCTCGCGGCAGCGGTGAGGGTGAGGAGGGTGATGGTGGTGTGCTTCATTGCACCCCCCTTTATGCTAAATTTATGCCAAAGTGCCTAAAACCCATCCCAAAGACTTTTTTTAGATATAATTAACCAAAATGCTGAATAAAATTAAACCGATGTGGCTAAATATAAGCGAGTTCACATGCACGTTAATCAGCAAGTGCCGATTGGTAACACGCAACGTGGGCCATGGCGGCTTTTGACCAACTGAACTCCCTCTCCATGGCTTTTTTCTGCACAACTTTGAATGCCTCCGGCTGCTGATAAAGTTCTAGGGCACGTTGGATGGCCCAATCGATACCTGCGACGTCGGCGTGTTGGAAGGTGACCCCAGTCCCGCCTTGCTTGCCATCCCAGGGTGAAACGGTGTCCGCTAATCCGCCCGTCGCTCGCACGACGGGAAGGGTGCCGTACGCCATGGAATACATCTGATTAAGTCCGCAGGGTTCGAATCGGCTGGGCATCAGGAAGAAATCGCTACCTGCCTCGATGCGATGCGAAAGGCCGTTGTCGTAGCCGATGCGGACGGCGCAGAGCTCAGGGAAGTCCGCCGCGAGTCGGCGAAATTCGTTTTCCAAAACCGCATCCCCGCTACCGAGTAGGACGAACTGAATCATGCCATCGCGAAGGTATTTGGGTAGCACCTGTACGGCGAGGTCGAGTCCCTTCTGATCCCAGAGGCGGGAGACGACGCCGAACACGGCAAGTTGGCGGTCGGTGGCTAGATTCAGTTCGCGGAGGAGGGCCTGCTTGCAGGTGCTTTTGCCGCCGACGTCCTTGGCGGAGAAACCTTTCGCGATATGTTTGTCCTCCAGGGGATTCCATTCGTCGCGATCGACACCATTAAGAATGCCTAGCAGATCACGGCTGCGTCGGCGGACGACATCATCAAGTCCGTAACCAAAGGCTGGCGTGAGGATTTCCTGAGCGTAGGTAGGACTGACCGTAATCACGCGGCGCGCATGAAGGATGCCGCCTTTAAGGAAATTAACGCCTCCCAGACACTCGAGCTCCAGGGGGGTCCACAGGAATTCTGGCAACCCGAGGTAGCTCATGATGCGACGTGGGTAGAGCCCTTGATGCTGAAGATTATGGATGGTGATCACCGAGGCGCTTTTGCCTAGGGCGGATGACTTCAGCGTCGTATTGAGTAGGACGGGAACGAGGCCCGCGGTCCAATCGTGGCAATGGACGATGTCGGGAATCCAGTTGGTAGAAAGGCAGGCATCCAGCCCAGCTCGCCCATAGAACGCTGCCCGCTCCGCGGCATCTTCACGGGTCGGATAGACTTCGCGACTTCCGTAAAAATCTTCATGCTCAATGAACCAAGCATCAAATCCCTTGGCAACCGTGAGTGTCCGGACTCGGCAGGCCGCTTTCAGTGGGTCGCCGCCGACGCCTACTTTGAGCGATTCGATGAAGGTACTCATACCTTCACGGCCAGGGACAGAGCCGTAAAGAGGGGTGACCGCCCTGACTTCATGACCTTGAGCGGCGAGTGCTTTGCCGAGGGCGGCAGTTGCATCACCGAGTCCACCCGCTTTGGACCAAGGTGCAAGTTCGGGGGTAACGAAAAGGATTTTCATCGGTCAGGAAAGGGGGTCGCGAGCGCGGCCGATGCGGTTAAGCACGGGGACGCAGGCAATGAGGATGCCAAGGGCCGCAATCATAGCGATGTTGCCGGCCAGATCGTGCACGGTGCCCAACGCAGAAAAGCCAACTTGCCCGTGCTCGATGCCATTCCAATCACGGTCGAGTGATTTCGAGCCGTGGTTAAGAGCCTGTAATGTGAGGAAGGTGTTTCGGCCAATATTGAGCAAGATGGCGGTGAGTCCGGACAGGCCAATCATAGCCGCCCGGCGTAGCAAAATGCCCGGGAAGCTGCCCTCAATGGCGACGGAGCCCAAGAAGCAGCCAGCGAAGACGCAGGCCGAGAGCGAGCGAATGCCGGAGCAGGCTTCGGCTACGCCCACCGCGTCGCCATTCGGGAAAACCAAAGTATTACCACGGACGAGAATACTGTGGCCGGTTGCCCGCATGATACCTGTGACGATTTCCGTAACGTCACTCAGGAGGGCGTTTTTAATCTGATTGTCGACGAGGTAGAGGAAGGGGCCGGAAATCAGCCAGACCCCCGCAGGAAAAAGCATCAAGCCCACTGCTTGCCAGCGGGAGTGAGCCGTCGGCGTGGTGTCTTCTGGCCCGCGTACAGAGAGAAAGGTTACGGCTAAGGCCGTACCAGTAAGGCCGAACGCGATGGCTAAGGTCGGACCGACGCCCGTGCCGAAAATGGCGCGCGAAATTACGCCGAAGGCGAAGATGATGACGGAGCCGAAGGCCATGGCTTGGGCGAAGAGGAGTGCGAATCGCGACGCGGGCGCAGATAGCTGAGACCGACTACCCGTGAGGAGGGCACGAAGATCATTCCAGCGATCCCACAGAACGTAGGCAGAAAAAAGCGGCACGAGGTAACCAAAGCTGTAGTCCTCTTTAGTGCTCCAGATGGCCCATTGATCCCAAGTGGCGAGCGTCGCCATGCCGACGAGCAGCCAGCCCAATCCGCGAGTGGTTGGGTCGATCGGCAACGACGACCGGTCCTGGCTTGCCACGGGCATCAGAACCGAGGCACGGCGGCCAGTAGGGTCTTCGTATACGCTTCGCGTGGATTGCCGAGAATCTCCGCCGGCGTGCCCTGTTCGACGATGCGACCCTTCGACATCACCAAGATCTGGTCGCTAACGTGTTCGACGACCGCGAGGTCATGCGCAATAAAGAGGTAGGTGAGTCCGAGTTGTTCTTGCAGGTCTTGGAGGAGGTTGACGACTTCTGCCTGGACGGAGACGTCTAGGGCCGAAACGGGTTCGTCGCAGATAATGAGTTCTGGCTGCACGGCTAATGCGCGGGCAATGCCGATGCGCTGACGTTGGCCACCGGAGAATTCATGGGGGTTGCGGCGAAGGTGTTCGGCGGGGAGCTGCACACTCCGCAGTAACTCAGCGCAACGTGCCTCGCGATCGCTGGCGGTCATCTGCGGGAAGTGAATCTCGAGCGGCTCGGAGAGAATGCTCAGGATGTCAGCCCGCGGGTTTAGCGAGTTGTAGGGATCCTGAAAAATCATCTGAATCTTCTTACGCCACGGCAGGAACTCCGCGTTGGACAGGGTGCCGATGTCCACGCCATGGTAGAGGATGTTTCCGGCCGTCAAGGGGGCCAACTTCACGATGGCCCGGCCAGTGGTGGTCTTACCCGAGCCAGATTCACCAACGAGGCCGACCGTCTTGCCTTTAGGAACAACGAACGAAATGTCATCAACGGCTTTTTTAGGTTCAGCGGTTTGCCAGAACCATGGGGCCCGGCCCGGGTAGTGGACCGAGAGTCCGCGGACTTCGAGGAGGTGGGCGGGGGCGCTCATCGGGAGACTTTTAATTCGTCCGTTAAGGTGGTGAGGCGGCGACGGCGCTGACCTAGGCGCGGGATGCAGGCGATGAGTGCCCGCGTGTAGGGATGCGCTTGAGTCTTCATGATTTCGTTAACGGGGCCGTGTTCGACGATACGTCCCTTCCACATCACCTGAACGTGGTCGGCGAAGTTGGCGACAATCCCAAAGTTATGCGTGATCAGGAGGATACTCATGCCCCGATCTCGTCGCAGGCGGGCCAGCAGATCCATGATTTCTTTTTGAATGGTGACGTCGAGCGCGGTGGTCGGTTCGTCGGCCACGAGGAGCCGCGGATTGCAGGCGAGGGCCATCGCAATCATCGCCCGCTGCTGCATGCCACCTGAGAGCTCATGGGGGTATTGGTTCGCGACGCGCTCGGGCTCGTTGATGTGAACTTCCTGAAGGGCACGGATGATCTCAGCTTTGACATCGGTAACTTCCGGGCGATGAAGCGTAATCGCTTCGCCGACTTGGAACCCAATCGTATAGACAGGATTCAGTGACGAGCCTGGCTCTTGGAAGATGTAGGCGATCGAGCCGCCCCGGATTTTGGCGAGTTGATCCTCGGGTAGTCCCAGCAGGTTGACGCCGTCAAGCGTGACCGACCCAGTTACGGTGCAAGTCGGGGCGGGAGGAAGCAGGCGAGTGAGTGCCAAGGCCGAGACCGACTTGCCGGAGCCGGACTCGCCGACGACAGCGAGGACTTCGCCTGCGGCGATGGAAAAACTAACATCTTGGGCGGCGACGGTGGCACGGTCACCAGCATGAAAGGTGATGCTGAGGTCCTGTACTTTCAGGAGGGGCTCGGCGGACATGGGAGTGACGTTAGGTGAGGCGTGTGGCGAGGGGAAGGAAGAACCATGTCATTCGGTTCGCCAACGGTCCTCGATGATGGTCTTAGGGGGGCCCCTGACGACGCCGGCTCGGAAATCCTTGAGGTCTTTGTCGCGCTCAGACGGCACCAACCAGAATAGCCCATAGCTCTGGGGGTCCTCCGCTGATCGGACGTCAAAGCCTTCGGGGAATTTCACCCAGCCCCAATGGGCGATGCGGTAACCTGGCACTCGGAAGCCAGGAATGAAGTCAGCGTTGTCATGAATCCGGCGCTGCATCTGGAGTGAAAGCTTGATCATCTCGGGCTCCTCGGTGGCGGCCCGGAACTTATCAATGAGGGCGGAAAGCTCTGGGTCGTCGATACCGGTGATATTATTGGTCTGGCGTTTGGGGACTTTTCTTCCGTCCGCCAGTTTGTCGACGGCGTTGTCTCCATGGTGTGATTCCCAGAGTGCCGGCAGACGACCGGAGACGGACCAGGCCCAAAAGGCGATGTCATGGTTCTTTTCCATGACCTTGCGGTACATGGTGGTATGCTCGAGGGTCTCTGGTCGATACTCTAGGCCGCAACGGCGGGCTGACTCCACTAGGGTGGCTAGGTATTTACGACGGTCCGAGGTATCGAAGGTCAAGCGGAAGGAGAGGCGTTCACCTGCGGTGTTCTTCAGGATGCCATCCGGGCCAGTCTGGGTGAAGCCAGCCTTGGCGAAGGCCGCTCGGGCAAGTTCGGGGGAGAATAAGCGGGCCCGGATGGTCGGGTCGGTGTACTTGCCGAGTCCTTCACTGAATTGGTTGAGGCGTTCGTAGTCCCCGCGATAGAATCCTTCGATGACGCGCTGGAAGTCGGTCGCGTGCTGTAGGCCGATCCGGATGTTACGATCATTCAGCAGGGGTCGTTGGGTGTTGATATAAAGACCGTAAGGCGGGCGCGGGATGTCGTTGAAGAACTGTACCTTGGTGACGTAGCCATCGAGATAGGCTTTCTTCTCGTTGGTGCCGTACCAGTAGCGGGGCATACCGATGGGCATAAAATCAATCTCGCCAGCGAGGAGCGATTCATAGGCGCTGTCGATTTCGCGAATGACGGTGAACTCAATTGTGTCTGGGTTGTAGCGGTAGCGGTAATATTTACGATGATCCCCCCACCAATCTTTTACGCGGGTGAGCGTCACGGACTTCTCCCGTTGAAAGCCTTCCTTCGTTACGTAGTAAGGTCCCGTGGTGGGCTGGAATCGGTCGTTGTAGGTCTTCTCGTAAGTCGGGCCGAAGTCCTTGAAGAAATTGCGCGGAATGGGGCGCAGCTCACCCAGGTTCTCGAGTTGCATCGGGCGTTTGCGGGGCGCCTTTACCGCGATCGTGTAATTATCGAACTTGGTAATGCCGCCCCATTCGCGGGTGTAGTAATCGACATACCATTCAGCGTTAATCCAGGGTGAACGGTAAAAGTAAAAGGCGAAGAAATAATCGTCGGCGGTGATGGGCTGGCCGTCCGTGAATTTGGCATGCGGGTCTAGTTTAAAATAGGCGGTCATGCCGTCCGCGGACATCGCCCAACTGGTCGCTAAGGCTGGAATCGGTTCATCTGAATTGGGGTGAGAGGAGAGGAGGCCGAAGTCGTTGTTGTCGTAGAGTTCGCCGCGGAAGCCATTATTCGCATTGGGTCCGACGCGGCGGAGGGTTGGGGGTGTCGAAGGGGTAAACTGCCGCAGGATGCCGCCGCGCAATGCCCTTGGGTCGGCAAACTCTTTTTGCCCCGAGCCGTCCTGCCAGGTCAGGTCTTTGGGCAGATCGGCCGGAGTGGCGAAGTGGAAGAACTCCTTATGCTCCGTGTAATACTTCGTGGCATTCGGATCCTGGAAGGTTTCGGCCTGGGCAACAGCCATGGCGAAGAGAAAAGCGCAGAGGGTTCTCATTGTTGGTTACGTCGGAGGTCGAAGGCATCCTGAAGTGCTTCGCCGACGGAATTGATCATGATCATAGTACCGACGAGGCAGAACAGGGAGGGGCCGAGAATCCACCACGCATTCCAGTTCTCTTTGGCTTGGTGTAAGAGATCGCCCCACGATGGCTCCGTGGGCGGGAGGCCGAAGCCTAGGTAATCGAGTGCCGAGAGGGAGAAGACGAGTCCGTGCAAGCTGAAGGGCAGGGTGGTCAGGATGACGGTCGCGCAATTCGGCAGGATATGTCGCCAAATGATGCGAGCATGGCCGGCGCCTAACGATTTTGAGGCGGTTACGTAATCGCGGGCGGAGACTTGATACGCCGAGGCCCGTAACTGCTGGGCGAGACCAATCCAGGAGAACGCCACGAGAATGAGGATGAGCACCGCTAACGATGGTTCAAGGAGGCTGGCCAAGAAGATGACCGCATAGAGGAAGGGAATGTTGGACCAGATTTCCATGGCGCGTTGCCAGAACATATCAAACCAGCCGCCGAAATAGCCCATCGAGGCACCGAGGATCAAGCCGACGGCATATACACATGGCAGGTAAATCAGGGCGGCGAGTAGAAGAATTCGAAAGCCACCAAAGAGTCGGGCGACCATGTCATGGCCAGATTCATCCGTGCCTAACCAATGACCATCTAGCCCTGGAGGGCAGGGGGAGGGAATTAAGGTGAAGAGGGCCCCGCGTGGCTGCCAGTCGATCTGGCGGCTAGCCGGAATGCTTAAGGTAACTTTGTCGGTCGTAAGCTTGGCCCGAGCCACGCCGCTGCCGTTTTCCATGAGCCGAGCATCTCCGTTGAGGTGGCCGTTGGCGACTGACCAGATTTGGCGGCGAGAGCCGTCAGGATTAAGGCTAAAAATACGACCTTCGGCGATGACGCCGCGGGGGTCGGACCAGTTCCCTTGCAAGTCCTGATGGACGGCCGGGGCAACTTCGCAGACTTCATCGGGGGCGAAAGGCACGACCGGCATCAAAATCCAGCCCCGTTTCGAGGAGTTAAGTTCCAAGGCGAGCAGCCGGTAGTTGGGTTCCGCGATGGAGTTGAGCCCTAACTCCTTGCCCGAAATAAAGCCCGCAAAAACGGGGAAGCGTAGTTCCTCATTGATTCGCATGACCAGCGGTCGCTTCCCCACGAGCAGTGGACCCAGCGCAGCGAGTACGGCTAAGGTCATGAAGGTGAGGAGTGACCACCAGCCCATGCGGTTGGCACGGAAGCGCTCGAAACGCCGGCGGGTAATCGGGTCGATGAGGGTCATGCCTTTTTATCGAACCGGATACGCGGGTCGACGGCGGCGACGCAGAGGTCGGAGATGATGTTGCCTAACAGCATGGCGATGCTCGAAAGGGTGAGGAGTCCAAGAAAAATGGGAAAGTCACGGTGGACGAGTGAGTCATAGCCGAGTAGGCCCAGCCCGGGGATATTGAAGGTGACCTCAATCAGGAAGGAGCCAGTGAGGAAAAACCCAAGGTTGCCTCCGAAGGTCGCCGCCAGCGGTATGAGTGAATTGCGGAGGGCATGGACGAAGACGATGCGCGGGTGGCTCAGGCCTTTGGCTTTGGCTGTCCGCACATAATCTGCCGCTAGATTGTCGAGTAGTCCGTTACGGGTGAAAAGGGTGAGGGCCGTGAAAGCACCCACCATCTCGCAGGCTAACGGTACAATCGTGTGGTGAAAGCGGCCCGCCCAGCTAAGGTGCGCCCAATCGAATCCCTTTGTGGGGAACCAACCCATCTTAAAGCAAAGGAACTGGAGCATCGCCACCGCGAGGATGAAGCCGGGGATGGAATAAAGGATGAAGAGCACCTGCGAAGATAGTCGATCAAACCAGCCATCCCGTCGCAGTGCTTTCGCCACACCGAGCGGGATGGAGATCGCATAGGCCAGGAATAGCGACCACCCGCCGAACCAAGCGGAAATCGGCAGGCGTGATTTGATCTCGTTCCAGACGGGCTTGTCGCTTCCGGTGGAGTCGCCCAGCTGACCTTGCAGTAGGCCGGAGTAGGCGTTGCGATAAACAAGGATGCGCACCGCCTTGTCAGGGTCATCGGGCAGGGGGGCGAGTTTGCTGTGCCAGTTTGTTCGCGGCTGGCCTTCAGCGGGGGCGACGCTCAGGGCTTTATCCTTCTGGGTGACTTGGAGTTTAAGGGACTTCCCTGGATTGAGGTCATCGGCGACTTCGGCTTCGGCCTTACCTTCCTTATCTAGGCGGACCGTCGTCCAGTCGGCTGGGCCAGGCAGGGCGCCCAGCCAGATGGCGTAGGCTTCGAGCATCGGTCGGTCGAAGCCGTAACGGCGTTTGAGGTTATCGAGTTCTTCGGGCGAGGCTGGGCCAGACGGGCGGGCAGCGGAACTGCGCTTGCGGTCGGCTTGTTGACGTTCGGCGAGGGCTTGTTCGATTGGTCCACCTGGGACGAAGCGAGTAAAGGAGAATGCTACTAGGGTAATGCCCACGAAGGTAAGTGGGACAAGCAGCAACCGTCTGAGGACGTAGTCGCGCATCAGGGTATATATAGGGCAAGCACCGTCCGAGGGGGGTCAATCCCGAAAGAGGTGCGTGGGAGACTCTGCTTGCACAATTAATTACCCCTCGCAGTCTCGGCCCGTGCCCCTTCTTAACGTTCTCGTGTGGATCTTGCTGTGTGTCGTCTGCACTCCGCCCATTATCTTTCTGCTCACGCTGGCCTGGCGGGCTCCCCGTCGCCATCCTTCGATGTCCTTCGGTTATTGCGCCATGCAGACCTTCTGCCTGCTGATTCTGCGATGTTTTTACCGGATTAATGCCCGGGGGGTTGAGAACATCCCACTTGAGGGCCCCGTCTTACTTCTCTCGAACCACGTTGCCTATGCCGATGTCTTGGTGGTTGGCGTGCTTTCTCGTCGCCCGGTTCGCTTCCTCTCTTGGGAGGGTTTCGAGCGCCAGAGGTTTCTGGGCTTTATGTGCCGGATGATGGGTACGATTCCTGTTTCGGAAACTAAGGCCAAGGACGCCATCTTGAAGGCAGCCGATGCCCTGAAGCGCGGCGAGGTAGTGTGCATTTTTCCAGAAGGCAGCTTAACCCGTAATGGTAGCCTCATGCAGTTGCGTAAAGGTTTTGAATTAATCGCCCGGCGCGGCGAGGCGATGATTGTACCGATTGCCATCGATGGCATGTGGGGCTCTTTTCTTAGTTTCAGTGGCGGTAAGTTCTTCTGGAAATTGCCGCAACACTTCCCGCGACCCATTGGCGTGGTCATCGGGAAGGCTTATCCGGCAGCGGAGACCGCTCACACGCGCTTACGCTTGCTGGAGTTATCGGCCGAGGCCTTTGAAATGCGACCTTCGCTGGAACGCCACCTGAGCCGCGAGATGGTGCGTGGGTTACTTCTGAAGGGACGCTCCGTAGCATTGGTCGATCTAGCTTCGGGTCGCCAAGAGTTTAAGGCTTCGGAGTTATTGGCGCTCAGCTGGGCCTTCGCCGGTGAATTACGTCGGCGCACTACCTCGAAACGTATTGCTATCGTCTTGCCGCCAGGGGTCTCCGCGGTCGTCGCGAATCTAGGCTGTCTGTTGGCTGATAAGGTCCCCGTAAACCTCAACTTTTCGCTAGGTCGGGAGCAGGCTGAATCCTGTTTACGTCGGGCCGAGGTCGATCTCCTCATCACCGCAGGGGCATTCCGATCGAAGCTGTCTGAGCGCTCCCCTGATTTCCCTTGGGGTGACCATGTGATTGATGTCGCTGATTTCCTCACCTCGCACTCCCGTTTTAATCTCGCATGGCGGACGATGCTAATTCGTGGCCTACCCCGGGTGCTTGTCCCTCTCTGCATGGGGCTGCCCAAGCACGGCGGGGAATTGGAGGCCGCTTTGCTCTTTACGAGTGGGAGTTCAGGACAGCCTAAGGGCGTTCGCTTGTCGCACCGTAATCTTTTGGCGAACCTCCGTCAGATTGAGAATGCGGAAATCCTGCCCGAGGAGGGCGTCTTCTTAAGTAGTTTGCCGGTGTTCCATAGCTTTGGCTTTACCATTGGGCTCTGGTATTGCCTTTCGCGCTCACCTCGCTTGGTGACCTTGCCCTCGCCTCTGGATTCGGCGGCAGCGGTGAAAGCCATCCGCGAAGAGAAAGTGACCGCTGTGGTTGGTACTCCCACATTCCTGCGACCTTACGTGAAACGTGGAACCGCTGCAGATTTTGCGACGCTCGAGTGGGCTGTCGTGGGAGCCGAGAAATGTCCGGCCGACCTCGTGGATGCTTTCCTAGATAAACTCGAAACCCCAATTCTTGAAGGGTATGGCATCACGGAAACCAGCCCGGTACTCTCAGTGAACGTTCCGGACCATTCCGACCCCGAAGAGGCCCCCAATGGGGTTTGGGTGGGCAACGTCCGGGGGTCGGTTGGTCGACCTGTCATTGGAGTCGCCATCCGCTTCCTAGATCCAGTAACCGAAGAGACACTCCCTTACGGTCAAGTAGGTTTGTTGGAAGTGCGTGGGGCTAATATTTTCATGGGGTATCTAGACTCCCAGCAGACCGCTAAGGCGATGACGCCCGATGGTTGGTATCGCACCGGTGATCTCGGCCGAATGGATGATGATGGCTTCCTGCACCTTGCTGGCCGGCTTTCTAGATTTTCTAAAATCGGTGGCGAGATGGTCCCTCACGGTACGGTGGAAGATGCTTTGCGGAAGGTGCTCGGCTTAATTTCCTCACTTGAGGTAAAAGTTGCAGTCGCGAGCGCCCCGGACGCGGCAAAAGGTGAGCAGCTGGTCGTTTTTCATGTCGATGATATCGATCTCGAGGCTGTTCGGAACGGCTTGGTCGCCGAAGGCCTTGCCAATCTCTGGATTCCTAAGGTGTTTAAGAAAGTGCCCGTCATCCCGATTTTAGGCACGGGCAAGCTGGATTTGAGCAAGTTGAGAGAGATGGCACAGGGCTGACGCGGTTTTGGCTCGCTTGTGGCTTAAGGTAGAATGTCCTCAACGACGATTATGCCGAAAAAGAAGAAGACCGTGAAGAAGTCCACCAAGGCACCCAAGGCGCGCAAGCCAGTGCCGCAGGTAAAGCAGAAGCCGCGGCAAGAAGAGGGACCGATTGCTGCCTTCCGTGATGCTATTCTTCGGCACCTAAAGAGCACCTTCGCTCGCGATCGAGTGACGGCCACTCGCAACGACTGGTGGATGGCCACCTGCATGGCCGCCCGGGATCAGATGCTGGAGCGCTACATCGACACCCAGGCACAGCACGCCAGCAAGAATGTCCGCCGCGTTTATTATCTTTCCCTCGAATACCTAATGGGGCGCGTGCTCTCAAATAATTTGGTTAACCTCCAGCTCAAGGATGTAGCCACCGCCGCCCTCGCCGAACTCGGTCAGGATCTGGAAACGGTCGCGGATGAAGAATCCGATATGGGCCTCGGCAATGGCGGCCTTGGCCGTCTGGCAGCCTGCTTCCTGGACTCGCTGGCGACGATGGACATTCCGGCTATTGGGTACGGGATTCACTATGAATTTGGACTATTTCGCCAAACGTTCGCCCTGGGTCGCCAAGTCGAAGTCGCCGATAACTGGCTGGCCAACAATAACCCTTGGTTGATTCGTCGTCCGAATTATCGCGTTAGCGTTCCGCTATATGGTCGCGTAAAACATAGCACGGATGATCGCGGTAATCATTCCGCGGAACTGGTCGAGACGCGTAACCTCCTCGGGGTTCCTTGGGACATTCCTATCGCGGGCTTCGCAGGCAGTAGTGTTAATTTCCTCCGTCTCTGGGAATCCAAAGCGGCCTCGGAATTCGATTTCCGGGCCTTTGATCGCGGCGGTTACGTCGAGGCTGTCCACGAACGCGATTCCAGTGAAATCGTCTCCAAAGTTCTGTATCCGAATGATAGCACCGAAAGTGGCAAGGAACTCCGTCTCGTGCAGCAGATCTTCTTCGTGTCATGTTCACTGCAGGACATTTTACGCCGCCACCGCCGCCTGAATCCTGATTTCAGCAATTTGCCAGCGAAGGCGGCCATTCAGCTTAATGACACCCATCCTTCCATCGCCGTGGCCGAGTTGATGCGTTTACTGGTCGATGGAGAGCGGATGAATTGGGACGAAGCCTGGGCGCTCTGCACTCAGGTCTTTAGCTACACCAATCACACCCTGTTGCCGGAAGCCTTAGAGACTTGGTCGGTACCGCTTTTCGAGAAGGTCCTGCCTCGTCATCTGGAAATCATCTACGAGATCAATCGCCGGCACCTGGAAGAGGTTGATCGTCGCTGGCCCGGAGACGATGCCCGCAAGACGGAACTCTCCATCATCCAGGAAGGCTCTCCGAAGCGGGTACGCATGGCCCATTTGGCCGTGGTTGGCTCGCACCATGTGAACGGCGTGGCCGAACTTCACACCCGCCTGATTCGTGCTCACTTATTCCCTGGGTTCAACGAGCTCTGGAAGGGCAAGTTCGTCAATGTGACCAATGGGGTTACCCCTCGACGCTGGGTGCGCGGATGTAATCCGTCTCTCGGTCTGCTTTGTGATGAAGTCGCGGGAGCTGGGTGGGAGGCCGACCTAGGTCGCCTTCGAAAGTTAGATGCCTTAGCGGATCGCCCAGCTTTCCAGGAGCGCTTCCTTGCCATCAAGCGTGAGAATAAGATCCGCCTTGCCGCACGCATTAAAGATCTCGTCGGTGTCGAGGTTTCACCCGATGCATTGTTTGACGTCCAGATTAAGCGTTTGCACGAATACAAGCGTCAGCACCTCAACTTGCTGCATATCCTTTATCTCTACCGTCGAATCTTGAACGAGCCTAACGGTCATTTCACCCCGCGGGTATGTATCTTTGGTGCGAAGGCGGCCCCGGGTTACGCCCTTGCGAAGCATATCATCCATGCGATTAATCGCGTGGGGGATGTGATTAATGCGGACGAACGCGTGCGCGGACTCCTGAAGGTCGTGTTTCTCCCAGATTACCGCGTCTCCTTAGCGGAGCGCATTATCCCTGCGGCCGATCTTTCGGAGCAGATTTCCACGGCAGGCAAAGAAGCTTCGGGCACGGGCAATATGAAGCTCGCACTCAATGGTGCGGTGACCATCGGCACGCTGGACGGCGCGAATGTCGAAATCGCTGAAGAAGTTGGTCCGGAAAACATTTTTATCTTTGGACTGCAGGTGGAAGAAGTCGAAACTCTCTGGGCTCATGGCTATAACCCGCGTGACGTGCTGGCCGCCGATCCGGAACTCGCTGGCCTGTTAGATTGGCTCGGTTCAGATACCTTCACGCCAGAGCAGGCGGGTGCCCTGTCGCCGGTCGTTGATTCACTGACTTCCGGTGGCGATCCCTACCTCGTCTTGGCGGACTTCCGTAGCTACGTCGATGCCCAGGCTAAGGTCGATAAGGCCTTCCTTGACCGTCGACGCTGGGCGGCCATGGCTATTCGTAATGTCGCTCGCTGCGCCAAATTCTCCTCAGATCGATCTATTGCGGATTACGCTAAGCTGATCTGGAAGACCAAATCACACCCCATTCCTCGATAAGAAGGGGTTGAGGTTTCGGGGCAAAGGCTCATCTTTGGAGCCTTGCCCCTTCGTGTCTCCATTTACGGCGCCTGCCTCTTCCAGCTCTTTGCGGCGTCGGCGGCTACTTTGCCAGCAGGTGCCAAGAAGGCAGGTACGGTGATTACGGTTGAGGGTGGCATCGATGGGGGCGTGCAAGTCTTGCGCTATGATGCCGATGGTCGACCGATGGACGGTTCGATGCCGGCACGTCCCAATCCGCCTGCCCAGCAGTCCACTGCATCGCGTAACTCCGCTTCCGCTCCGGTGCCAGCTCCAGCTCCAGCGGCAGCGAAGCAGGAGATGTTAACGGCGGATGGTCGTAAACTTCCCTTTTCGATGGAGGGGCAGGGCGCTAAGAACGTGGATGGCAGTGTAGACTTCAATTCCGCACTCAGGAAAGTCGGCAAGACCAGCGACGTTTCCGAGAAACGTTTTGATACCACCATGGCTCCGATCGGCAAAGATCAGGTCTACTCGCGCAATAATCTGGTGACACTCGATAGCTGGCATGGCCGGTATGACACCTTTGGCCGAAAGAAATCCGACATCGCATTGGAGGATACCCTCGGTGCGCCCGTGCAGACCAAGGACATGGTGCAGGTGAAATCCATCGACCGCACGACTGCTGCCGTCAATGGGTCAAAAGCTGAAGTCAAGGCGTGGGAGCATCGCATGGGGGTGGAAACCAATGACCGCTACACTGGGGTGAAATCTTCATTACAGGGTGTGCTGAATCCTAACCCTAAGACGGTGGATCAACTTTCGATGCAGGACATCAACCGCTTTCAGTTCCGCCGGAATCGTTCCGACGAGCCTGGACTGCCTACGGTCAAGCCGGGCTCGGATAGCGTGCAGACCAAGGGCGGCCTGAAGTAATTGGAGGGTTTTGGAGTCCGTTTGGACTTTTTTACCTCGCAGGAGAGCGTCGGTGTTTTTAAGGCTTAATGCTTACCCCTATGGGAGACACTCCGAACAGACCCGCCAGCCCTGGCATCAGTGACCTTGAGGTCAAGGATGGCCAAATTATCTTTGATTCGGTCTGGTCCAGCCTAGAGCGCGAACTTGGTCGCGATAAGCTAGCTTTCCCGCGCGAAATTTTCTGGCTCAACGGTGCCCCCGGCGCCGGTAAGGGTACGAACACGGCATTCATCCTGCAGTACCGGGATTACGGTGCCGACCCGATCGTGGTTAGTGACCTGCTCTCTAGTCCGGAAGCCAAGAGGCGCATCGATGCCGGGATGCTCGTGGGCGATCGCGAAGTGGTGGAGATTCTTTTCCGCAAGTTGCTTGCCCCGGAATATATCAGCGGGGCGATTGTCGACGGCTTTCCGCGCTCGATGGTCCAGGTGGAGTGTCTCAAGCACCTCTTCACGAAGCTGAATGATCTCCGCACGGAGTTCCGTGGCTCGGTCGAGGGTATTCGTTTTCCGAAGCCCCATTTCCACATCCTCGTCCTGTTCGTCGATGAGAATGAATCCGTCCGCCGTCAGCTGAAGCGCGGCCAAGAAGCCTTGGCGCAAAATGAGAAGGCCCAACGCGATGGCGGCCCCTTGGCCGAAGTACGCAAGACGGACCTTACGCCAGATGCTGCCCGTAATCGTTACCGCGTCTTCAAGGAGCGCACCTACGAGCCACTCCAGTCTCTCCGCGACATCTTCCATTACCATTTCATCAACGCTCAAGGGACGCTTTCCGAGGTGCAGGCCCGCATCATCAAGGAATTGCAGTACCAGAGCTCCCTCGAGCTTTCGGAGGAGACTTACGACTTAATTTCACCGATTCCGCTGGCCTCTCAAATCGTCGAACACGCCCGTCAGGACCTCGTCCGCCGGCTAGATGACTATGCTGATCGTAACGCCGAGACCTTCCGTCAGGTTATTGATTTAATTCAGGGTAAATTTCTCCCAATCATTCGCGCCCACGCGATTTCCGGTCAGGCCCACGTCAACAT
>CAIKRN010000047.1 GCA_903829855.1 uncultured Opitutia bacterium | reverse complement strand
GCCGCCGACTTTCACCTCGGCTCGCCGATCTCCGACCACATGGTCCTGCAGCGCGAGAAGCCCGTGGCGGTCTGGGGCTGGGCCGATGCGGGCGAGTCCGTGACGGTCACCTTCGCCAGTCAATCGAAGTCCGCCACGGCGAGCGCCGACGGCAAGTGGATGCTCAAACTCGATGCCCTTGTGGCCTCCGCCGAACCTCGCTCCCTCGTCGTCAGCGGCAAAGACGGACATAAGGTCGAAGTGAAGGACGTCCTCGTCGGCGAAGTCTGGCTCGGCTCCGGGCAGTCGAACATGGCGATGACCGTGCAGTCTTCCAATAACTTCGAGGTCGAGAAAGCCGCCGCCAACTATCCGCTCATCCGTCATTATCAGGAATCCTCGACCCACGCCGAACAACCGCAGGCCGAAGGCAAAGGTAAATGGTCTGCATGCAGTCCCACCACCGTCGGAAGCTTCTCCGCCGTGCTGTATTTCTTCGGCCGCGAGATCCATCGCGAAGTCGGCGTCCCCGTCGGCCTCGTGAACACCTCCGTCGGCGGCACGCCCATCGAATCCTGGGTCTCCGCCGAGACGCAGATGTCCGCCCCCGAAACGAAGGTGGTCTACGACGCCCAATTAAAAGCCTACCAGGGCTTCGACGCCACCAAAGCCACAGCCCTGTATGAAAAACAGCTGGCCACATGGAAAGTCGCGATGGAAAAGGCCAAGGCCGACAAGAAGGACCTTCCCCGCAAACCTTACGAACCGATTGCCATGCGCAAGTTCAAGGGCGGCCCCGCTGGCCTCTATAACGGCAAGGTCGTCAACCTCGCGCCCTACACCCTGCGCGGCATGCTCTGGTATCAGGGCGAAGGCAACGCGGGCAATGGCGGCCTCTACCACCAGCAGCTCACCCAACTCGTGACCAGCTGGCGCACACTCTGGAATGACGAAGTTCCTTTCGCTTGGGTCCAGCTCCCGAATTACACCGCACCCGGCGAAGGCTGGCCGCGCGTGCGCGAGTCGATGATGAAGACGCTCGAGTTGCCGAAGACTGGCATGGCAATCACGATCGACCTCGGCGACGCCAAGGACATCCACCCGAAGAACAAGCAAGATGTCGGCAAGCGCCTCTCTTTCTGGGCCCTCGGCACGGTCTACGGCAAGAACGTCCCCGCCATCAGCGGCCCCCTGCCCGCCGGCTCTGCGATCAGCGGCAACGTGATCACGGTTTCCTTTAAGCACGCCAACGGCGGACTGAAATCCATTACTGGAGGCACCCTCACCGGCTTCCAAATCGCCGGAGCGGACAAACAATGGAAAGCGGCCGAGGCCAAGATTGTCGGCGAGACCGTGGTCGTCAGCAGCCCGGAAGTTACCCAACCCGCCGCAGTGCGCTACGCTTGGAAGGATTGGCCGGAATACAGCCTCGCCAATGGTGTGGGCCTCCCCGCCAGCCCGTTCCGGACCGACGATTGGCCTGTACCGGTCGCCAAGAAGTAAGCCCCCGCCCCGCAAGGGGCTTAAAATCAGGGGTTCGCCTTGCAACCCCGTGCTTTTCGGGCTGTCTTCCTTGCTAGCATGAAGACCCCGCTTCTCGCCTTGGCCTTGGCCGTCGGCGTACCCCTAGTCTACGCCCTCAACAAGGGTAACGCTGGCCCCGCCGAAGTGCAGCTGAAGTTCAATCTTCCCGCCCCCGCCCCCCTCTCGCCTGAAGAGGAACTTAAGACTTTCCGCATCGAGCCAGGCTTCCGCATCGAACTCGTCGCCAGCGAACCGATGATCGAGACCCCGATTGCGATCAGCTTCGATGATCAAGGCCGCATGTTCGTCGTCGAGATGCGCGGCTACATGCGCGACCTAACCGGCTCGACTGAAGACGAAGCCAACGGGCGCATCTCCCTGCTCGAAGACACGACGGGCAACGGCCGCATGGATAAAGTTTCGGTCTTCATGGATAAACTCGTGATGCCTCGGGCCGTCATGGCGGTGAATGGCGGCGCCTTTGTCGCCGAGCCCCCGAATATCTTTTTTTGTAAAGACACCACGGGTACCGGTGTCGCCGATCTAAAAACACTCGTGACGGCAGACTTCGGCACCTTTGGCGGCCAGCCCGAACACATGGCCAACTCCCCGCTCTGGGCCCTAGATAATCGTGTTTATGCAGCAAACTACGGCACGAGCTTCAAGTGGACCAAGGGGGCTTGGCAGCGCGGTCCAGGGCTGAGCCGTGGCCAGTGGGGGCTATGCCAAGACGATGCCGGCCGCCTGTTCTTCAATTATAACTCCGACCTTCTCCGGGCCGACCTACTGCCCGCAGCGGCTTTTTCGCGCAACCCCTTCCTCCGCGAAGCCACCGCCATCAATAGCCAGATCATCAAAGACCAGTCGGTCTACCCTTCGCACCCCACTCCAGGCGTGAATCGCGGCTACGACGCCAAGTCCCTGCGAGCCGACGGCACCCTCTCCGCCGCCACTTCCACCTGCGGCGCCGTCATCTACCGAGGCGATGCCTTCCCGACTGAATATCTGGGCAACGCCTTCATCCCCGAACCTTCCTCCAATCTGGTGAAGCGACTTACCCTGAATGAAAAAGAGGGCGTTATCAAAGGCACGGATGCCTGCGTAGGAAAGGAATTCCTGACGTCGACCGATGAGCGCTTCCGTCCCGTCAACATCAGTAACGGTCCTGACGGCGCCCTGTATATCGTGGATATGTATCGCGGCATCGTCCAACACAGCTCCTTCATCACGCACTACCTCGCGGCGAACATCAAAGACCGCAAACTCGAGACGCCCTTCAACCAAGGCCGCATCTGGCGTATCGTCCGCGACGATAAGAGCGCCCCCATGAAGACTAAAATCCCCGCCGATACCGCTGGACGCGTTAAACTCCTGACCCACGCCAACGGCTGGGTGCGCGACACCGCCCAACGGCTGCTTGTCGAATCCGCCGACCCCGCCGCCGCCGAACTCCTGCGCCCTCTTCTCGCCGAAGCGAAACTCCCAGCCGTCAGCCGTCTGCACGCACTGTGGACGCTCGACGGACTCGCCTTAGCCAGACCAGAAGATGTTCGCCTCGCGCTGAAGGACGCCGACGCCCAAGTCCGTGCCGCCGCTGTACGCATCGCGCCGTTGGAAATGATTCCTGATCTCTGCGCCATCAAGCATGAGACCGAAACCATCGTGCTAGCCCACCTCGCGATTCGTCTCTCGGATTCCAATCTCGCCATCGCGGACAAAGCCCTTGCCGAGGTCCTCGCGCAGCATGGTCAAACAACACTCGTCCGGGAAGGAGCCCTCTCCGGTGCTCGCGGACGTGAACTGGCGCTGACGAAGGCCATCGTGGCGGTTGGCAGCCGCGATAATGCCAAACAGACTGGCCCAGCACTCCAAGCCATCGCCACGCTCATTTCGCAAGCTGGAAAGGCGGGACCATTTGAAGAGATGCTTACCGTGGCCGCCAATCTTAGCGACATCCCTAACCTCCGGGAAGCCATTGTCCGCGGATTGGATCAAAGCGGACGTGATCCGAAATCAAAAAAGCCCACCCCACTGAAGACAATCTGGCTCAACGCCGAACCCGCGGCTCTGAAAGTGTTGAAGCAAGCCATCACCGACACCGCCGCGACGAAGAGCATTGAGAATATCTCCACCCGACTCGCTTGGCTCGGCAAACCCGGTGCGCCGGCTCCGCCGAAGATTGTCGCCCTGACCAAGGCCCAACTTGCTCTCTTTGAAAAGGGCAAGGTCACCTTCAATACCCTTTGCGCTGCCTGTCACCAGCCCCATGGCTACGGACTCGACGGACTCGCCCCACCGCTCGTGGATAGCGACTGGGTGCTCGGCAAGCCTGACGTGACCGCCCGCATCGTGCTCAATGGCCTGGGCGGCCCTATCAAGGTTGGCAATCGCACCTGGGACCTGACGATGCCTCCGCTCGGTCAATTGAGCGACGAGGACATCGCCAGCGTGCTTACCTACATCCGACGCGACTGGGAGCACAACGGCTCACCGGTCGACGCCAAGTTCGTCCAAGGCGTCCGCAAACAGTTTGCGGACCACCCTAACTCTTGGACCGCCGAAGAGCTTCGCCCACCCACGAAAAAGGCCACCAAGGCTGAGGCTAAATGAGAATCTGGGCGCTCCTCGCGCTAAGTCCGCTCGGCCTCTTGGGCGCAGCGGAAATCAAGCTGACCGCACCGCTTGATTATCAGGTCACCCAACGGAGTAATCGTACCGAAGGGCGCCTTGCCGTCGCGGGCACTCAGAAAGATGCCGCTGGGTCTCGATTGGAAATCCGTCTCGCCGACCAACAAGGCAAAGGCGAATGGCAGAAAGTTGACGGCGAAAACGAGTCATTCACCACCTCTCTCCCAGCCGTCGCCGGCGGCTGGTATCGCCTCGAAGCCCGCCTCATGAAGGACGGGAAAGCCGTCGCCAACCAGACCATTGAACACGTCGGCGTAGGTGAAGTCTTCCTCGTCGCCGGACAATCCAACTCTGCAAATTACGGTGAGGAAAAACAGTCGGTGAAATCTGGCCAAGTCGCCTCTTTTGACGGCGCGACCTGGCGCCTCGCCCACGACCCGCAGCGCGGCGCCGGCGGCAACGGTGGCAGTTTTATGCCCCCG
>CAIKRN010000046.1 GCA_903829855.1 uncultured Opitutia bacterium | reverse complement strand
GGACCGCGAAAATTCCTGGCTGGGTTTAGCTTCGGCAAGGTCGCCATTAGACTCCAACAGCCAGGCGACCTCCTTACCTTCCAGCCTCATGTTTCCGTTGGCGAGAGAAACGACTCTGACAAACGGCCAGTTTTTAGCCGTAATTTTTCGTTTGGTTAAATCTGACAAGGCTGAGGCGACCTTCGCATGGTCAAAAGCCGGGGCCAATTGGCCGGTAGCACAATCCACCATGCGCCAATAAACGCCGGACTTTTCTGCCCAAGTAAAAGTCAACCGCTTACCATCCGCCGACCAATCGAGATTTTCTGGGGCCGTCCGCGGAGCCTCGCGATACCATTCGTCATACTGCTTCTGCCATTGCTGCACGAGGGTTGGCTGGGGCAGGGCAAGCAACGGAGCAAGCAGCAGCAGAAGGCGAAGCAGCATAGGTGTATCACATCCACCCCCGGGCGTGACTCAACCCTTCATTCCAAGTCAGGCTATTTCTTGCCTTTAAGATCCTTGGACTTCGCCTCTGGAGACTTGGCCACCCGTGGTTTAAGCGATGAAAGGTAAGCCACGACGTCACGTATCTCCGCCGGGCTGAGGGTACCTAACATCGGTGGCATAATGGATAAGGGCGTCGACCGCGCGGTCACGATGGCCGATTTAATCTTCCGCGTCTTCCCATCCAAGGTGCGCAGTTCCAGCGTCTTCCCGTCATCGTTCAGCACATTGCCGGAAAGGGACGTTCCATCCTTCAACGTCAGCGTTTCTAGTCCGAATCCCGGGACGATTTTGGCCGAAGGTTCGATTAACGATTCGAGCAGGTCGGCTTTACTCCGGGTAGCACCGATGGCGGTCAGCTTCGGTCCAACTTCGCTCCCCTCATCGGAATCGACCCGGTGACAGGCGGTGCAATTCGCGCCAATATGACCATTAATAATTTCCCGGCCGCGGGGGGCATCGCCCCCATCGAGGAGTAATTCAAATGGCAAATCAGGCGAAGCCATACGGAGGCCGGCCTTCGCTGTTGTGGCGAGGTATTTTGTCCATGCATTTTTTACGGCGAGGATCGTCGAATCATGAGCGGCCAAATAGACATCGAACCTGAGGCCTGCATCTAGATTCCGGGCATTGAGACGGTCGAGGAGCTCGAGCACCATCCGGCCAGCCAAGGGATCCGCACTGTCCCTCAGCTGAGTGATGATGGCTTGTTTTTCCGGCAATTGGGCGGACTTGGAATTAATGATATTACGCATGACCTCCAGTGCCCCCGACAAATCCCGGACGAACAGTTGATTGACCGCTTCGATTCGCACCATCGATGGATTTCCTTCGCCCGCGGAGCTTCGTAAAATTCGGTTAATGGATTCAGTCTCGACCGTCTTGGCACCGAGTAACCTTAACGTCTGCTGTCGGACCGCAGGGCTGGCCTTCAAGTCACCAGCGAAAGCCAATAAAACGGGAAGGGGGATGTCTAATTCGTACTTCACCATCGCCTCCAAAACGAGGGCACGCTGCCCGGGCTCTTGAACTTCCAGCAGTCTCGCCTGATAGCGTCGCAAGACTCCCGCGATGGCATGCTTATCGCGTTCAGGGTAAATCTTAGAGGTGCCATCGACTCGATCGAGCACGGGTGGTTGATTAAAGGAGATGATTGCCTGCATGGCCTGGGTCCGCAAAGCGACGTCATCAACTTGGACAAAGTACCAATCAAGTAGGTGAGCAAGGGCGCCTTCGGTACCGAGTCTCAAATTGGTGTTGATGGCACGACGGGCGACTGGGGGCGGCAAAGGAGATTTCTGGAGCACATCTGCCAGTGCCCCCCATGCCTCGGGAATACCGACATCATCATGAATCGCCCGGGCGGCTTCTTTCACGACATCAACATTGGAGTGATCCAGCAAACCGCCCAGCCGAACAGACTTCTGCCGAGCGAGGGCGAGCGTCGCAAAAACCGCCTCGGCACCTGGCTTACTTTGGGCGATGACGTATAGCTGTTCAGAGGTGTGCGTCGCCGCGATACCTGAAACTAACCCATGGCGCAACCAAGGCAAACTTAGGTCGGCCGCCGGATCCCGAAGGAAAGTAGCAAACGGGGCGACCCCACCGATGCGGCCTAACGTAATCCCTGCCTGAGTTCGGACACGGAGATCATCATGGGCCAGTTGTCCGACCACCTTGGCCTGAAGGGCAGGAGTGACCTTGGCTTCGCTCAAAACCTTGAGAGCCTGCACGCGAATCTCGGCATCATCATCGTCCAGCAGAGCGAGATATGGCACCTGTTCGGCAATCTTACCGCGACGCAAACCCATCCCACACCCCCAGATGGCATGAATACGGCCCAGTCGGGGCGCCGTCTTGGTCTTCGCAATCCGCAGCATCTCATCCCATGCGCCCAAGCGGTCCAGCCGGATTGAGGCATTGGTCCTTACGCGTTGATCGCGGTGCCCGAGCAAAGCGAGCAACTCTTCCTTCGGCACGGGCGCACTATAAGGCTTAGCCAGAAATTGCTCCGAGGTCACATCAATCTGCGGGGCAACATCCATCCGCCACACTGCCCCTTTTTGTTTCAGCGGATACCCGCCCATCCAATCGACAAAATAAGCACGTCCATCCGTCCCCCAAGACATGCCAACACCCATGATGCCTTTGTTGATCGTGCGTAGTCCGACCATGCGAAAACTATCACGGTCTGCCTCTAAGGTGAAGGCATCCATCGCCCCCTTCGGAAACTGATTCAAGATGAAATGACCCCGCAAAGTTCCATCCAACGCATGCCCTGGCTCGTGCAGGAAACCAGCCGGACCGTCGGAGTAATTCGCAATGGGCGGGGTGATGAAAAGGGGTTGATCAGGCTGACCAGCGGGCATCCAGATATTCTCCTTCATCCATCGGCTCTCGAGCTTCATGTACTGATGCTGACAACGCCAACCGGAATCCGAACCCTCGAGTAGATAGACCATCCGTTCGCGCTCCTTCGGTTGGTCGGCATCGTTATCTACGCCAAGGACATTACCAAAATCGTCGAAGGCGATTTCTTGAAGATTACGAATCCCGTGGGCAAAAACTTCGAAGTTCGCTCCATCGGGTTCGCAACGCATGACGGCGCCTTCATGGGGATAGAAGAACTTACGGCCTTCCTGGCTGGTGACGTTTAACCCTTTGTCACCAATCGTCCAATAAATCCGCCCGTCTGGGCCGAGCCGCAAACCATGCATATCGTGCCCAGCATAGGCGATGTGGCAGCCAAAGCCGCTCGCGACAATCTCCTGCACATCGGCGACGCCTTCACCCTTCGTGTCCTTGAATCGGTAGAGATGCGGGATAGCCGTCACGTAGACCCAGCCATCAAAATAAAGTACGCCCGCGGCGATACCCGCATTGGGTAGATTGAATCCATCGGCGAAGACAGTGATTTTATTGGCGACGCCAGATCCATCGGCATCCGACAACTTGTAAATCTTATCTTTATTAAAACTTAGGTCTTTCCAGTCAATGACGCCGTCGCCATTGAAATCCTTGATACCACCCCGAGGGGCGCGAAAGTGAGCGGGGGTAATCTCCCGACGATAGAAGGCCGCTTTCTCGTCGGGCGAAGTGAAAGCAAGATCGTAGGGCACCCAGAGAGGATGCTCACGAATATCAACATCGCCCGCTTTGCGACGAGCCGTGGAACTCACATACACATTACCTGCCTCGTCAACGGTGCAGGCGACCGGGTCGGGAACGTTCAACGAGCCGGACCATTTGCGAGGCGCGACCTCCGTCGCTGAAACCATCCCCGCAACAACAAGCAGCACAAACTGGAGGCCGGTCGGGCGCATAGAGATCAACCGACCAGGATCAGAAACAACTCCTTAGGGCCGTGGGCTCCCAAAACGAGAATCCGTTCAATGTCACCGGTACGACTAGGGCCGGTGATGAAAGAAAGCATGCTCGGCATATCGGTACCATGGCGGGCCTTCACCAAAGCCAAGGCAGCACCGAGATCCGGGACTACCTGAGAAGCCTCAGCGATAACGACATGGACGTGAGGCAGCACGGAAAGGGCCCGCCCGCCTGAGCTCCGACTGGACACGAGAATCGAACCTAACTGAGCGACGATGGATTCGCAGGTGGTGAGGCCAGCGTCGCTGCCCTCCAACTTCTGTTTATCGAAGGAGGCGTCAGCCTCCCAGGCCTCGCAAGTAAGGGTGGCGGCGAGCGGGCGCGTGAGCTCATGCCCGTGGTAGGCCACTTTCTTCCAAGACTTGGTGGTGGCAAGTTCGGCGAAAGCTTTGGCCGCGCTGGCATGATCTGGCACGCGGATGAGCACCGCCTTGAGCTTGGCGAGCTGTTCCGCGAGGATCAGCAGACTATCCTCGGCGGTCTCCCCGCCATCTGGCAGCCATGGCTTGGCGGCGACCGAGGTTTTCGGCGAAGAGGTCTGGGCCTTAAGATGGGGCTTGGGTGCCTTGACCTTCAAGGCCTCCCGGATGCGGGCGAAGATATCGGTGCGGGCGTCAGACATGGTCGTGCTTCCACTGGTCGCGGAAGGATTGGGCGGGTGCCTTCGGCAGATCGCGAGTCTTCATCCATGCCCCCATGTAAGGCAAGGGGAGCTTCTGCAGCAGCGGTAAAGTCGCACGGAAAATGCGGCCACCGGTAGCGAAAAGCCAGGGGCGTTTGATGACGAAATTAAATCCATTATGGAAAACGCGATCAAAGAGCGTCGGCGACTCCTTGGCGGCGTTACGACGATTATGCAGCAGGTGATGATGCAGGTCGATTCGAACCGGACACGCATCCGTACAGGCACCGCAGAGCGAGGAGGCGCCGGAGAGGTGATTCCACTGCTTGAGGCCGCGCAGGTGAGGAGTAATCACCGAGCCGATGGGGCCTTGGTAGGTCGTGCCATAAGCCAAACCGCCGATATTTTTAAAAATCGGGCAGACGTTGAGGCACGCCCCGCAGCGGATGCAATGCAAGGCATCGCGTTGCTCGGGGTCGGCCAGGAGGCGGGTGCGAGCATTGTCGAGTAGGACAATATGGAATTCCTCGGGACCGTCGCACTCGCCTTTCTTCCGAGGTCCGGAATAGAGCGTATTGTAACAGGTCATCGGCTGGCCGGCACCGGCCGTGGCCAACATCGGGAGCAGCACCGACAAGTCATCCAGCTCATTGACCACTTTCTCGATACCCGAAAGTGCAATATGAATGCGGGGCAGGGCAGCCGTGAGCCGGGCATTCCCTTCGTTCTCGGTGATCGAAATCTGACCCGTCTCGGCGACGAGGAAGTTAGCACCCGTGATGCCGATATCGGCGTCGACGTAGAGCTGGCGAAGGTGCCGACGGGCAATCATCGTCAATTCTTCAGGACTGTCGGTGGGAGCCGTGCCGAGATGTTTCGTGAAGAGTTCGCTGATGGCCTCGCGCTTCACATGCATGCACGGGAAGACAAAGTGGTAGGGGGCTTCGCCGCGCAGCTGCTGGATGAATTCGCCCAAGTCGCTTTCCACGACACCAAAGCCTGCCTTCTCGAGCGCATCATTTAAATGAATCTCCTCTGAAGTCATGCACTTGGATTTC
This sequence comes from uncultured Opitutia bacterium, assembly GCA_903829855.1. Classification (GTDB taxonomy): domain Bacteria; phylum Verrucomicrobiota; class Verrucomicrobiia; order Opitutales; family UBA953; genus UBA953. The sequence goes on along the minus strand of CAIKRN010000046.1, from coordinate 22,056 downwards.
ACGATGGCCTTAGCTTTCGCGTTTTCGGCGATTTTTAGAATAATATCACGAGCCTCCGCCGCATCTCTGGCCCAGTGGACGACTCCACCGTTGCGTTCAAAATTGTTCACGAATTTCTCAAGAACATTGGCGAGGTCGTTGACGGCGCTCCACTTGGCCATCGAGGCCGCGTCCCGGGCGCGCTCCCAATCGCGATAACGTGCCTTCTGCAAATCGCGGTTCGTATAATAACCACCCAGTGCCTTACTGATAAAGGCACGCTGGACGCCATCGGCCGCATTGACCGTGGCCTCTTTTAAGAAAATAGCCTTAGAATTGTCCATGTTCAGGCGTCGTTCGCCAAGACTTCGGCGATGTGGAGGGGGAGGATCGGTTTACCTTCGCGGGACAGCCAGCCACCGATTTGCAGGAGACAGGAGGGGTCAGACGAGACGACGAAGTCGGCACCGGTACGAGCCAGCGCGCCACCCTTAACTTGGACCATCGCGGTGGAAATCATCGGGAACTTGGCGGAAAAAAGGCCGCCAAAGCCGCAACAAGACTCACCTTCCTCACTTTCAATCAGTTCGAGCCCCTTCACCGCACGCAGCAACTGGCGTGGTTCCTCTTTGAGGCGGAGTTCCCGCAAAGCGTGGCAACCATCATGATAGGTGACCTTCTTCGCAAACTTCGCCCCAACATCCGTGACACCGAGTTTCTTCACGAGGAATTCCGAGAACTCGAACGTACGTGCAGCGAGGTCATCAGCTTCCGCAGCATGCGGCGTCCCCTTGAGCAGTTCAGGATAGAAATTACGCATCATCGCCACGCAGGAACCCGAGGGACCCACGACGGCTTCGGCACCACGAAATACGCCCAGAGCCCGAATGGCAGCCTCGCGAGCAACGCCCCACTGTCCGGAGTTGAAAGACGGCTGACCGCAACAGGTCTGCGCCGAACGGAATTCAACATCGTGCCCCAAGCGTTTAAGCACCTTGGCGGTAGCCAGTCCGACCTTGGGGGTCAGCTGATCGACGAAGCAGGGGACGAAGAGAGAGACACGCACGAGCTTAGCGCAGAAACGCCTCGTGCAGACCACCGTCAACGGTGATGACCTGTCCGGTCGTCTTGCTTAAGCGATTAGTCACGAGAAGGAAGTAGGCTTCGGCTTGGTCAGCGGGAGTGATGGGGTTCTTCGTCAGGGTGCGATCGGCGTAGAAGCGGGAAAGCTTCGTGGTCAGTGAATCGGTCGCCTCATCATCGGTGTAAGGTATGCCGTACTTAGCAAGCGAGGCGATCACTCGGTCACGAGGGAACATCGCCGACCCTTGGACGACGGTGGCCGGAGCCACGCCGTTGACGCGAATAAGGGGCGAGAGTTCCATCGCCATCTCGCGCACGAGGTGGTTGGCGGCAGCCTTCGAGGTGTCGTAGGCGACGGAGCCCTTCTTGGCGACGGCAGCATTGGCGCTGGTCGTCAGCACGAGATTACCACGCAAACCTTGCTCCTTCCAGGTCTTGAAAGCCTCATCAGCGACGAGATAGCTACCCGTCACATTGAGTGCGAAGGTGAGCGCCCACTTATCATCCGGGATATGCCCAGTAGTATCGGGGGAGACAAAGATACCCGCGGTCACACAAACGGAGTCGAAACCACCATAAGCGAGGGCGACCTGGTCAAGCATCTTACGGATGGAATTACGATCCATGATGTCACCCGAAAGACCGATGGCCGGACCGCAGTTGGAGAGGCCGGTACCAGCGACGCCGATACCCGTCCCGAGCTTGTCGGTAATTTCCTTCGCCGTGGCCTGAGCGGCCTCGACGTTCTTGTCGACGCAGACGATGTGGGCGCCTTCTTTAACCAGACGATGGGCGGTTTCCTTGCCGATGCCTGAGCCGGCGCCGACGACGATGATAATCTGGCGGGCCAGTTCCTTCTCGGCTGGCATGCGCTTCAGCTTAGCCTCTTCGAGCAGCCAATATTCGATGTCGAACGCTTCCTGCTGGGGGAGGGCGATATACTGGTCAATCGCCTCGGCTCCACGCATGACTTCGACGGCACAGTTATAGAACTCAGCGGTAACGCGAGATTCGGACTTATCCTTGCCCCAGGCAATCATGCCGAGGCCAGGAATAAGGACGACCGTCGGATTCGGGTCGCGCATGGCCGGAGAGTTGGCTCGCTTGCAGGCGTTATAGTAAGCGGCGTAATCCTTGCGGTACTGCTCAAGGGCGGCGGCGAGCTTGGTCTTCAGTGCGGCGGTGTCTTCAGACTGAGGGTTCCAGTTCACGTAGAGGGGCTTGATCTTCGTGCGGAGGAAGTGGTCCGGGCAGGAGGTGCCAAGCTCGGCCAGACGAGGAGCGTCCTTCGAATTGACGAAGCGGAGAATCTTTTCGTCATCTTGGATCGTACCGATGAAACGCTTCTCAATGGAGACCTGACCACGCAGCCAAGGCAAGATAGCGGCGAAGGCCGCGTGGCGCTTCTCCGTATCGAGGGTTTGGTAAAGGGCACCGCCAAAGGCCTTGGCATCCCCACCCTTGGCTTGGTACTTAGCATCGATATAGGCCGAAGCCTGCTCGATCATCGCCAGCGTGAGCTCGTAGCAGGCCTTATCATCATCTGCCCAAGAAATGAAACCATGCTGGCCCATCATGATAGCCTTGATGTCGGGCTGCTTGCCGGAGATCTCCTGCATGGCGAGGCCGAGCTCAAAACCCGGGCGCATCCACTTCACGTAGGCCATCTTACCTGCGAAAATCTGCTGGGTGAGGGCTTCGCAGTTCTTGGAAGCAGCGATTGAGATAATCGCGTTCGGGTGCATGTGGTCGACGTGCTTACCTGTCAGGAAGCTGTGCAGAGGGGTGTCGATGGAGGATGCACGCGGATTCAGATTGAAGGTGGCGTGGTTATACATGCCGACCATGTCATCTTCGGCCTGCGACTTGAGACCCTTGTCGGCGCGAGCGGCGTAGGACTTCTGCAGACCGATGAGCTTATCCTGATAGAGGGAGGAAAAATTCTCGCGATTGCTCGTCCGGAGATCGCCACCAGAACCCTTGACCCAGAGGACCTGGGTTTCGGCGCCCGTCAGAGGATCTTTCTCCACAATCTTCGAGGAGGTATTGCCACCGCCGGTATTGGTAATGCGCTGATCGGCACCGAGCTTGTTCGAGCGGTAGACCAGACGGCCAACTGGATCGAGCTTCGCGGCTTCGGCATCGTTCCAGAGATGAGAGACGTACTTATAGGAGGACATAGGTGTTACGTGGAAGAGTGGGGTGTTGAGTAAGGGGGTTTATGACTTCTTTAAACCATTAAACTTGGATTGGGCGGAAGCCCAGGCAGCCGTGGCGTTCGGCTTGTAAGTCACTACCTCAAAAGAGTTTCGGACAACCTTACGCAGTTCGTCGAGGTTCTTGAGCTCCTTCATGGCGATGGCTTGGACTAAGATATTACCCGCGGCGGTGGCTTCAACAGGTCCAGCGATAACGATTCGCCCGGTGGCATCGGCGGTCGCCTGATTGAGGAGCGCATTTCGGCAACCACCGCCGACTATATGCAAGCGCTTCAACTTACGGCCAGTCAACTTCTCCATGCCGTCCATCTCGACACGGTAAAGCAGGGCAAGAGATTCGAGGACGCAGCGGGCGATTTCCCCGTGGGTCTTCGGAATCGGCTGCTTGGTCTCGCGGCAGAAGGCTTGAACCTTGGCCACCATGTCGCCGCGCTTGGCAAAGCGAATATCATCCGGACGGATGAAAGAGCGTAGCGTCGGAGCCTTAAGTGCCAGCTTAACGATCTCGCCATAATCGGAGACTTCTCCTTTTTCCATCCACTCCCGACGGCACTCTTGGAGCACCCAGAGGCCCACGAGATTCTTCAGGAAGCGAGACGTGCCCCCGAAACCGACTTCATTGGTATACTTGGCCTTGCGCACCGTCTCGTTCACGAGCGGCTTCGGTAGCTCAACACCGAGCAGTGACCAAGTTCCCGACGATAGGTAAGCCCAATCGTCCCCCTTGGTGGCCGGCACGGCGGCGACGGCGGCAGCCGTGTCGTGGGCGCAGGTCGTGACCACTTCCGTCTTACCGAGGCCCGTTTCCTTGGCCAGATAAGGGAGCATCTTCCCAAGCTTCACGCCAGGTGCGACTGGCTTCGGCAAGATATGCTTAGGGATGCCCAGCTTCTTTAATACCGGCAAGGCCCACGCACGTTTGCGCGTGTCCCAACACTGACTGCCGGAAATCAACGTCTCTTCCGCCCGAGCTTTCCCCGTGAGCAACCAAGTAATGTAATCGCCGATGAGGAGAAATTTATCGGCGAATTTCAACATTTCCGGACGATTCAGGGCGTCATCGAAAAGCTGGTAGAGCGTGTTGATGGAAATCGAGGCAATACCTGTCCCATCGAAAATTTCTTTTTGAGAGAAACGACGCATAGCCAGTTCGTAGGACTTGAAACTGCGTTCGTCGCGATAGGTGAACGGCAAGGACAGCAACGGGCCGTCTCCCTTCAAGAGTACGTAGTCGACGCCCCATGAATCACAGGCCACGGATTTGATCGGCCCAAGTTTGGCACCCTTCGCTAGGCCAATCCGGATTTCACGAAAGATGCGGATGATATCCCAGCGTAGCGTACCATTGGCCGTGATGGCACCATTGGAGAAGCGATGCACTTCCTTCATACTGAACTTACCTGACTTCAGGGTGCCGAGAATGACGCGTCCGGATTCAGCTCCGAGGTCGATGGCGAGATAATGGGACATATAATCAGAGAGGGGAGGGCGAGCGGGTTATAATCCAAGCATTTTTTGTCGGTAATGCTCATCCGGGCGGCCAGCGATACGCTCGCACTGGGCCGCGGTCAGAAACACCGGGCCACCCAAGGCGGCGGCGCCGATGAAAATCTCCGCGGCTTTTTCGGCCATCAAGAGGGAGCCGAGCACAGCCTTTGGGGATGGACCCACCGCAATGATGCCGTGGTTCTGAAGGAGGATGATTTTTGGGTCACGACCCGTACGCTTCACAAAAGCCAAGACTTCCTGGCGGATGCCTTGAGAGAGACCCAGCCCAGGATCGGCATAGGGTACAAAGACGGACTCGATACCGCACATCACAATCTCATCAGGACAAGCTCGCCGTTCGGCAAACTCACGGGCCCGCGGGGAACAAAGAATCTGATTAACGGCGATGGCATGGACGTGCCCGACGCAAGCCACCCCAGGTAGCGTAAGTAAATAGGCGTGAAACAAAGCCTCAATCGAGGGCTTCTTGGCCTGTCCGTCGACCCGAGCAGCAAATAATGCGGCATCCACTTCGGCATCCGTCGCGCTCGTGGATTCTATCAAAGGTAATAAGCGATCGAAACGGCAGGTAGTCACGTCACCCGGACGCAGGCTCGCAAGATTCGACCCCGAAGCCTTGACCGCAAACGTATCGGCATCGAGCCGGACGGACGTGTTGCCTTCCCCCAAGATGGCCATGCGTAGACGGTCACCTCCTAATTGATGGGAAAGCTCGAGCAAGCTTTGGATGGCTTCGGCGGACATGGTTAGATTTCTCCGCAAAGAGAGACATTCAAGCCGAGTTCAGCCAACGCGGCGGCCTTGGCCGTGAGGCCACGTTGGGCCGCGGCACGGGAAGGCGCATACACGACTTGAATATGATTAGAAGGGTGACGAGCCATCATCTGATCCCGCGATATGCCGGGAAGCACAACATGCATGATCGGCCACTGGGACGTTGTGAGCTTCCAGCGTTCATCCGTCTCCGCCTTGGGGAGCTCCACCACTTCACCGAGGCCAAGATCGGCATGCAGTTGACCATCCTTCACGAAAATACGTGACCAGACAATCCAGCCGGGCTTGGAGACTCCTTTGAGCGTGCCACCGCCGAGTTGGAAATACATCGGAGGTTGGCGCTCCGAACGGGCACCCCTATAGCCACCGATAAAATGCTGAGCGGGCGCCGCGCCGGAAATCAAGAAGACCCAAACGTACTCATTAATGACCCGGCGACCAGATGGCCCCTGGTACTGCCGACCCCAGCGCAAATCATGCAGCGTGTTCTCCGGGTCGATGCCCAGTTGCTTCCAAAGTTGGTAGGTAATTAAGCCGTCGAGACCGGCACATTCATCGACTTCATTGAAGTGGGGGAGGGCGTCGCCTTTAAAAAGTTCCTTGCCGGTCTTAGCGTGGAAAACCGGCGGGCGCTGACGATTGTTAAGCAAACCCTCGACCAAGTCAGAGGCCGGGGCGAGATCCTTAAGCCCTTGCTGGTATTGAATTCCGATGGTCGCACAGCCGAATTCATCCGCCAGACGCACCGCGGCAATATACATCTTCAGTTGCTCCAATGTCTGCCGTCGGGTCAGTTCAGTTTTTTCGTTCTTCCCCCAAGCAAAGGTGAGACCCTTACGAAGAAGCCAGCGCAAGGCAGCCGTGGCTTCGGCCGGCTTCACCGTGAGCATCGCGGCAAACAAGCTTGATTGACTCAATCGCTCTTTAAAAACACCCGTCGGATGCAGAATCTCATCGGGGATGATGGCATTGTACATGCCCATGCAGCCTTCATCAAAGACGCCCATGATGGCCTTACGGCGACGGAAGTCCTGGGCGAAACGGCGGCCGAGAAGGGCGTCCTTAGATGAAGATGGCCGGAGCTTACGTACGTGCGATACGGCATGAGTCACCAGCCCCGACATCAGCCACTTCCGAAGACCGATCCGGAACTTATCGTCGGTGAAATCCTCGCTCCAAAGCGTGGAGAAATTAATGCCTGCTTTGAGCAAGGAGCCATTGAGATTAAGCATGCCAACGAGTCCGGGCCAAGTTCCGGACCAGTTGGCGACGGTGAGGATCGGGCCACGATGTGAAAACAAGCCGGGCAAGATATGATGGGAGTATTGCCAAACCGCTTCAGCGACCACCAAGGGGGCATCTGTGGGAATGCCGCGAAAGACCTCGATGCCGTATTTCTGCGAATCGATAAAACCATGCCCGACCTCGGCACGAAAACCATGGGCGCGCTTCACCTTCCAGCCTTCACGACGTAAAGCCTGGGCGAGCAGGGCCTCCATGGCTAATTGAGCAGCTTCGCACTTTTGATTGGCCGAGGCGCGCAAGTCGCCGTTCGCCACAAGATAGACGGTTCGGTTCTTCACAGGCAAACAGAACAACAATCAGAGAGCCGTCAGAACGCGTTCCGCGGGCAGCTTTACCTTGGCCTTCTGCACCGCGGCCGCATCCGCATCGGTAACCAAAAAGAGCGAGCTAACATCACGGGTAACGGCACAAGGACCACCGCGACCAAGCTTGACCTTATTCATGCAGATCAAGACTTCATCCGAACGACGAATCACTTCGCGTTGCTGATGAGAGATGTCGCGCTGCGAATTCCACAAACCGTTCTCGTCGATGCCTTCAGCCCCAAGCAGGGCGACGTCAAAATTCCAGCGGGCAACTTCCTCCAGCGTACGGTCGCCGGCGACCATTGCGTGGCGCGTCAGAAAAAGCCCACCGGGAATATATACTTCAACCCCAGGGAGACAGGAAATCAGCTGCGCCGTCGGCAGACAGGTCGTGACAATCTGTAAATCCGGGACTCCGGCAGAGGCAATCGCTTCAGCGGCGAAGAAAATCGTGGAGCCCGAATCCAGGTAGACGGTCATGCCAGCCTTAACGCGGGAGGCGGCCATGTTGCCGATGCGGCGCTTGGCTTCAGCGTCTTCGATTTTGCGATCATCGAGCGGCGGGAAGTTGCGATTAAAGTCAGAGAGAGCGCCTCCGTGGGTACGCGTGATGCGGCGCTGATTCTCCAGTTCCGTCAAATCGCGACGTGCCGTGGCCTCCGAGACGTTGAATTGTTTACAGATTTCCAGGACGGGGACGTAGCCAACTTTAGAGAGTAATTTAGCAATCGCCTCACGGCGGGCTTCAATGATGTGTCGGGCGACTTTCATAAAGTAATCGGTGTCTTGGGGGTAAGACCCGGATTTATGAGCGTATCCAATCGAGCAATCAATAACCTAGTTTCTCGACCCGATACACCCAAGGTATATTTCGCACAATATACATTATGTCTAGTTAGTTGTTATCCAATAAATAAAGGGTTAAATCGATGTTAATCGTATTATCTTGGGATAAATCATGGATTAAACTAAGCAATCTACCCTACAGAGATGAACAACCCCTTATGGTCATATTACGTGCGTATGTGCGTTTTATTGATTTTGACCCATTTGCTCGTTGGCTGCGCAACCCCTACGAAATCAAGTAAAACGGCCATTACGCCGCCACCGATTGCTAAGTTCACGGGATTACAAATCGAACAAGGCCCCAGCTCCCTGGGTGCTGAACCGCGCAAAGAAAAGATTACCCACCTCATCCTGCACTACACCGCGGGCACCCTACCCTCATCCCTTGATATCCTACAAGGCAAGGACCCCGCCCATAAAGTCGGAATCCACTATGTGATTACGGATGAGCCGACCCCACGCGTCATCCGGATGGTCCCCGAAACGATGGCAGCTTTTCACGCCGGTAAAAGCGGCTGGTCCGAGCTTAACGCCCTCAACCAGCGTTCTGTTGGCATCGAGATCGTCAATCTCGACGGTAATGTTCACCCCTATTCCGCCGCCCAAGCCGAGGTGGTGTTTACGCTGTGCACGGATATCATTCGCCGCAACGACATCAGGCCCAACAATGTACTGGGTCATTCCGACATCGCGGTCGGTCGCAAGATTGATCCGGGTTCCCTTTTCCCATGGGCGAAGCTCGCCTCACTCGGGATTGGTGCGTGGCCGCTACCTGAGGAAGTTAAAGCTAACTTATCCAAAAATAAATCAGCCACGCCCGCAGAACTCCGACAACTTCTCGAAATTTACGGCTACCACCTTGAACCTGGCGAACCTGGTTTAAAACTCGGCATCGAAGCTTTCCAGCGACATTTTCGCCCGTCCAAGGTCACGGGCATCGCTGACGCTGAAACGCTGGCCATCCTACGATCATTGGTCCGACGTTACCGCTCCGAAGAACTCCGCCGGGCACGTCTGCCTAAAGTCTAACCGCCCGCCCTACTGCGCCACGGCGACCATCACATCGCCATGGAGGCAATGTGATACCTTCAATGGTATCGTTGACGGACATGCACCCAGACCAGTCCCGAGGGCTTTGTGGGAAGCCTCCAGCGCCGTCCAACGTCGGATAAATGCTGTCTCCAAATCAGCATCCGGGTATCCGTCCCGCTGCCCAGCGAAAAACTCTTCAGCTATTTCTTTCGCTTCGGGAATTGGGCGAATCTTTTCCGCGTCGACACCAATCCGACCGTTGCGAGACCACGCAATCCAACCATCATCACCATCATAGGTAAAGGAGATGTCCCAATCCGCTCCAAGTAAACGCGGCCCCGTAGTTGTTTCGGCCAAGACAATATCACCGCCATGATGACGCTTCGCTATCGCTAGGACGACCTCGCGTAAACGCTTCTGGGCGGTAGGCCCTCGGCCAACACCCGGAACATGCATGAGCCAGCAACCCGGCAACTCGACTGAGCTCGCCGAATAGACCTGCTCGAAAGTCATGAGCGAGATCATCATCGCTGGGCGGGAGCGGACGGCGTGCCCTCCCAGCGAGTATTTCCAGGAATATGCTCACCCTTGGCGACGAGGGTCAGCGGTCCGAGATGGGCGCCATCGCCAACCGAGGCATCATACAGCACCGTGGTCCGGGTGCCAATCGTACAGCGCGCCCCAATGCGCACTAAGCCAATCCGCATGACGCGATCTTCAAACAAATGGGTCTGCGGTCCGCTGTGGTCATTCAGTTCAGCTTCATCGCCAATACTGACACAGTCGAATTCCGTTAGGTCCGTCGAATTCATCCAAACCCCTCGGCCAACCTTCGCCCCGAGTAGTCGAAAAGCCCAAGGCAACATGGGGGTACCGCGAAGCAGGTTAAGCAGTGCGGGGACCGCTAATGATTCATGCAAAGTGGTCACGGCCTCACTGACCCAGACAAACATCGTCCACATCGGGGCTAGCCTTGGTCGATACCTGCCGATGAGCAGCCACTTCGCCATCAGCACAAAGGCGAACGAAACAAGACCGTAGAGCATACCAGCGATCGTCAATGCGAGACAGAAACCGCCCCAATCCTCCTCTTCCACGTAAGGCATGGTCTCAAAAACCGTGACATAACCGGCGGCAATCACGAACGCCAACGGCACCACAATGCGGAGTCCTTCAATGATGGCCCGCGCCACTCGCCGTGCCGGCGATGGTCGAAATGTGAGTGCGGGGTCTTGTTCGGCGATTACCTCACGGGCTGGCAGTAACATCGGGGGCGAGCCCATCCAAGTCTGTCCTGGCTGCATCTGCTCATTGGTCGGCGCGCTGGATTGGACCCCCAGGAGAACGTCGTCAGGGAAATTCGCCCCATCCGGCACATAAGCTCCATTCCCCACAAACGACCGGCTGCCAATTCGCGTCTGGCTTAAAGTCATCCAACCATCCTGCTGCCCCTCATCTCCCAGCATCGCCCCATCCGCAATAAACGATTCATCGCCCAACTCTAACAGCTCCGGGATAATGCCTTCGGCCGTCGATACTTCCGCATCACGCCCGACTTTCGTGCCCATCAGACGCAGCCATGAGGCGACATAGATCGAGGCATAAAGGCCATGAAGCACCTGAAGGGATGCATCGAGGACGGCGGAAAGCTGCCACTTCCAGAAATACTCACGTCCCTCGATGGAAAAGCGCCCAGCCTGTTGACGCGGCATACAGCGGCGCAGCAAGCCAGCGAGCCCGACGGTGATGAGCAACAGGATGGCGGACGCCGGAATCGCCAAGAGGAAGAAGACGGGGAACGCCTTCCACCACTGCTCGAGGCTTTCCGAAAGCTCCCAAGCGGAATCCAAATTATCAACGACGACGAAGCTCGGAAAAACAGGGATGTAAAAGAGGACCGCGACGACTGCCGCACCCACAATGAAACCAAGCGTCCGCAGGCAAGTCGCCCAAAGTCGTAAGCGCTCTGGAGGGGTCAGACGGGTGGCCACACCCGTCTGACGCGCCGGAGCGCCCGCCCAGATTTCATTGGCCGGAATCGAGCCACCTTCGCCCAAGGCTGATTGGCCGCAGAGCTTACCGCCGGGTCCGATTTGAGTGTCGTTCTCCAACACCGAATAAGAATCCACCGACGCACCACTTCCCAGCACCACCCGTCCGATAATGAGGCGTCCGCCCTCGACTCGGGCGTTTTCAATATTTACGAAAGTACCTAGGCAGACCCCATCACCCACGGAGAGTAATTCGGGGACAGCGACGGTCACAGAATTAATCGTGCATTTACGTCCGATCTTGGCTCCCTGCATTCGGAGATAAAAAGATTTCAAGGGGGTGCCGGAAATAAGATGTACCGCGGGGATTTCAGCGAGACGTACACCGAGCCACCAACGGAAATACGTCAGCCCCCAGAGTGGATAACTCCCCGGTCGTAAGCGCCCTACCAGTAACAAGCGTAAATAAACGCCGAGCGGGAAGGAAAGTGCCAAGGCCGCCAGATAGGTAGCTAGAGCTACGGTAATTGCAAAAATCGTACTATCACCAGGATCACCTGTCAGCCCGTGGTAGGCGAAGAACGGCGATAGCCATTGCAGCATCTGGAGCAGCACGAGGAACGGCAGGCAAACTGCCTGGGCCACGCCGCAACTAAACCGACGCCACAGTGGCGCTGATTCATGAAACGGGGCAGCTTCCGCCGCCCGTCCATCCGCCGCGAGTTCACGCATGACCATGGCGATTGCCTGCAGCGAACGTCCACGGTAGATATGCTGCACACCGACGGATGCATAACGTGAATCGCGACGAAGCCTCGTCACCAGGCGGGCAGCCAGCAAAGAATGTCCACCGAGATCGGTAAAGAAATCAGCCGATGGCGTAAGGCGTCTTCCCGGGAGAAGTTCGTTCAAAATATTACGGAGGGCAGCCTCGTGCTCATCCTGCGGCGGGGGCAAGTCATCAGACTGAGCGGTAGCCACAGCCAATTCACGTCGGCGTAATGCCCCAAGGTCCGTCTTACCGGAACTCAAGCGCGGCATCTCATCGATAAAGATGAAACTCGCGGGCACCATGTAGGCTGGCAGTCGCGCCATCAACGCGGCCCGTAACGGCTCTGCATCCGCGACTCCGGAAGCCAACACCACAAAGGCGACAATCTCATCCGCCCCTGCCAACGGACGCACCACCGCAGCGGCGGTACCCACTCCAGGCTGATCACTCAAGGCGGCCGTAATCTCGTCGAGCTCGATACGAAAACCTCTTAACTTAATTTGATTATCCACCCGACCCAGACAGCGAATTTCGCCATCGAAGCCGATGTTGCCCAGATCGCCGGTGAGATAGGCTGAGCGACCCTCAATCATTACAAACCGGGCGGCGGTGAGCTCCGGACGGCCAAGATATCCACTTGAAACGCCGGGACCGAAGACGACCAGTTCGCCAGTTTCGCCGGCGGGCAGAAGCTGGCGTTCGGGGGAGCAAACGCCCATACCATAATTCGGGAGCGGCATGCCGATATTAACGGCCTTGCCGGGCTGGAGCCGGGCGATGGTAGCCGTCACCGTCGTTTCCGTTGGCCCGTAGGTATTCAGGACCTGATACCAGTGGCCCGTCAGCCGTGCGGCCAACGAGTCGGGACAAGCTTCGCCGCCCAAGTTCAGCAAACGGAGGCTTTTCGGAAATGCCGCAACCAAAGCCACCAAGGTCGGCACAGCATGCAAGACGGTGATTTCCTGCTCAGCGAGTGCAGCCTGAATCGCATCGGGGTCGGCGACGGTTTCGACGGGAGCCACCCAGAGGCTTGCCCCAGCGAAAAAGGAAATCCAGATTTCCTCGAGAGACATATCGAACGCGACGGAAAAACCCTGATAAACACGGTCGACCGCCGTGACACCGAGGACTTCATTCTCACTCCGAATGAAGTGGCAGACATTTCGTTGAGTGATGGCGATCCCCTTCGGCTCACCCGTGGAACCCGAAGTGTAGATTGCATACGCAATATCCCCAGGGGCTGCGCGTCGTAGTTCGGCTTCGACGACCTCGCGCTCAAGTTCAGCTAAAATCAGCGGCTCCATGCCACGGGCACGGAGAGCTTCCGCCCCCACTTGGTCGGTTACGACGTAACGACCGCGAGCATCACGCATACAGGTCGCGAGGCGATCAAGCGGAACGGCGGCATCAAACGGTAACCAAGCCGCACCCGACAGCGCGATGCCGACCTGACCGAGAATCAAAGCATGGCCTCGCGGTAACCAAAGCCCCACACATTCACCAGGACCACAGCCGCGCGACGCCAAAGCATTTGCCACCGAACTGGCACGAAACCAAAGTTCGCCATAAGAAATTCGCGTCAAACCATCCAAGATGGCCGGGGCATCGGGTTGCCGACGTACGGTGGTTTCGAGCAAATCCGACAGCGTCTCGTCGCGGATTAAATCAGGCCGGTCAGAACCCTGGAGGATCATTTGCTTATTCAACCCCGCGGCCGCGCCGGAGTCGCAATAGTCGTAGCACTTTATCCCGATAAGAAAGGACTAAATCTTTCTCCGGATAACCCCAGACGCAGAGAATCCACGCATAGAGCAACGCGGAAACCGATGCCGCCACCAGCATAGCCACGAACAGGCTAAGTTTCAGATGAAGCAAAGACTTCATGCAGCCATCGAGAAGCGTGAAACTCCAATACGCCACAATCCCAAGCACCGCTGAACCGACTAACACCTTCAACGTCGGGACAAGCAGGCTTTCCCCCAAGAAAGCAGGAGCACTACGTTGCAGCATGCGGCGAAGCACCAGATACTGCCAGAAAGTTGAAATGCCGTTCGCTATCGCGAGACCCTGGATGCCCCAGCCCATCCAAACGGCAATGAGTGAGGCTCCAAAATTGACCGCGAAAGCGTGGACGGCCGCCCAGAAAGTGGCCTTGGTATTACCCGCGACATTGAGCGCACGCGTCACCATCGAAATCATGGCGTAAAACGGCATGACAAATGCAAATAGCACCAAAATAACGCGAGTACTTGCACAGTCTGCCGCACTGAATTTTCCGAATTTAAAAAGTAATTCAACAATGGGACCAGAGAGAACGACGAGCCCCACGGCAGCGGCGATATTCACTGCGATAATGAGCCGCATACCGCGGGCATAGTTGCGGGAGAGTGCGGCATCGTCTCGGGCGGCGAAAGCGGTCGCCATCGCCGGGAACATCACCGTCGCAATCGAAGCCGAAAACAATCCGATGGGAAGTTCAACAATGCGATTGGCGATATAGTAATAAGTCAGGGACTCATCTGAGACCCCGAAAGCCAGAAAACGTGAGACGAGGAAATTTATCTGTTGAATCCCTGCGCCTAAAGCCGCCGGGATAAAAGCGGCTAATAAAACCCGCCAGGCCACATCATCAGCAACAACAGGACGGGGGCGCCACCCTTCTTGGCGCAGCCCCCAAAGCGGAATCAATAACTGTAAACCACCCCCGACAATCGCCCCAGCGCAAAGCCAGCGCGCCTTGCCCATATCACTTGAGGCTAAGTTATCCCCCAAGAACCCCAGGGCGATAATCATGGACAGGTTGAGCATCGCCGAGGCGAACTCCGCCAAACCGAACCGACCGCTCAGATTAACGGCTGAGGTAAAAAGCGCCGCCAGGCAGATTAACGGCATGTACGGCATGCAATAGGCCGTCAGTTCCGCTGCCCGACTCGCCTTAGAATAATCCATCGCGAGACAAGACCACGCAATGGCGATCCCCATACCGAGTAAGGTTATCCCCATCATCCAAGGGAGCACCCGTCGGATAACATAATTAAGGAAAGCAAACGCGGAGGCCTTCCCTTCCCTTGCCGTCTTATCGGCGAGCACTGGCACAATCGCGACCGTGAGCGCGCCTTCACCCAGTAAACGTCGGAAGAGATTAGGGATTTGAAAGGCAAAGAGAAAAGCCGCACCCACCGCACCAGCGCCGAACACGGCCGCCGTGAGCTGATCACGCACCAGCCCGAGCACGCGCGAAACCATCGTCCAGGAGGCGGTCTTCGCCATATCCCCGTACTGGCGCGTCTGCTCGCTCATCGTCGATCAGGGCTGAATGGCCCGCATCCCCTCCTCCAACACCGCCCGCAAGGCCGGCACCAAGTCCGTCCGGGGCACTTCGGCCTCGGCACGATCGTGCAGGCTGCGCACCTTGGCGACACCCTTGGCCACCTCCGTACCTCCATAGATCAGGGCGTACTTCGCACCCGCGACTTCCGCCGCCTGGATGAGTTTGGGAAACTTACCGTCCTTGAGATTATATTCCACGCGGAAGCCGGCGCGGCGCAGATTAGCCAAGTCTTCCAAGGCGGCATTTCGGGCGTCATCCCCGAGAATCATCACGTAGAAATCCGGGCCATCCGCATAGGCTGGAATCAATTTCTTCGAATCCAGCAAATCACGGAGGGTGACGTCCCCCATCCCGAAGCCGACGGCGGGGAGATCTGGGCCACCGAGTTTCTTCACCAAAGCATCATAGCGGCCGCCACCAGCCAGGGCGCGAGCTTCGCCACCCGTCTCAAACGCCTCGAATACGAAGCCCGTGTAGTAGGCGAGACCGCGCACAATGGTGAGGTCGATGGCCACGCATTCGGCGAAACCCATCGCCTGGAGCGTACCGAGCAATTGCTTCCATTCGGTGAGTCGCAGCGTCATGGCTTCGTCGCCTGCTGCAAGTTTCTCTAAGTCTGCTAGGGATTTCGTATTCGCAAAAGAGCGGGCAGACTCGAGCGCCTGAACAGGATCAACCGCCGTACCGACCAAGGCGGCCGTCATGGCCTCAAGGAGATCTTTGGGGGCGCCACGTTCGAGTTTATCGACGACACCGAGTACTGCGGTCGCCTGTGCTTCCGCAATACCCAGACTGCCAAGATAGCGGAACCAGAGCGTGCGGTCAGAAATGCGAATCCGGAAATCAGCTTGAGTGAGCCCAAAGCCTGTAAGGCAATCGGCACAGAGGGCGATAATCTCAGCATCTGCGGCCGGACCGGCTTCACCGAGCAAGTCGGCGTTCAATTGGTAAAATGCACGGAGGCGTCCCTTCTGCGGCTTCTCGTAGCGGTAATTTTCACCGATGGCGAACCATCGAATCGGCTTTGGCATCCCATTAGCCTTAGCCCCGACCATGCGTGCGAGGGACGGGGTCATCTCGGGACGCAGGCTGACCTTACGGCCGCCCTTATCTTCAAAATTGAAAAGCTGCCGGACGATCTCCTCGCCCGACTTCTCCGTGAAAAGCTCCAGGGGCTCGAGTACGGGCGACTCCCATTCACGGAAGCCATAACGACGACAGGCCCGCCTCCACACATCCATGACATGACCAAGGACCGCACGGTCCTCAGGATAAAACTCCCGGAAACCGGGGAGCGTTCTAATATCAGACATCGCGAAGCGAATTACTGAGCGGGCTTCTCGACGTCGTAAGACTTCAACTTCGCCTTAAGCTCCTTGCCGGCCTTGAATTTAATCACGGCACGCTTGGGGATCACGACATCGGTTTCAGGACGATTCGGATTACGGCCAATGCGGCTTTTGCGCACCTGAACCTGAAAGACACCGAAATTACGGAGCTCGACGTCACGGCCCGATAACAGTGCCTCGCTAATAGCATCAAGGGTCATCTGGACTGAATCGCGGATATGCTTCTGCGGGTAGCCCTTGTCCGTGAAAATCTTGAGGACGATGTCGCGCTTTGTGAGGTTGTTGGACATGGACGTTGCGTAAGTGTTGATAGACAAAGGCATGGGAAAGCGGTCGTGGCAACACCGCACCCCAAAAACCTTACTCGAGGTTCTGGACCTGCTCCCGGATGCGCTCAATCTCGGTTTTCGCCTCCAAAACTAGCTTAGTCGTGGCGATTTCCGCAGCTTTACTGCCGATCGTGTTAACCTCGCGCAGGAGTTCCTGGACCAAAAAATCCAGCTTCCTGCCACAATTGGGCTGGTTTAATTCGTCGCCGAACTGAGAAAAGTGACTTTTCAGACGAACCACCTCTTCAGTGATATCCGAACGATCGGCAAACAAAGCTAACTCCTTCAGCACCCGCTCATCCCCGACATCGAGGCTAAGCCCCGCTTCTTTCAAACGCTTGAGCATGGCCTCGCGATGACGAGCTGCAGACCCCTGCTCTGCGATGATCATACCTTCGACCATCCGCCCCATATGGGCAAGCCGCTGGCGAAGATCGTTCGCCAAGGCGGAACCTTCCTGAGCGCGCATGCTCACAAGTGCCGTAAGTGCCAATTCAAAGGCAGATTTAATCTGGGATTCCACCTCAACCATCTCCGGCAAGGATACGGAGGATCGACGGCTCGATTCGGCAAGCCGATGAACCAGTTCGGTATCAGGAGAAAATTTGATCCCAACGCGTTGGGCAATCTTCGCGAGCTCATCCAATGATGCCTCCACCGCGTCGGCGTCCCACTGTCGAGAGGAGACTGAAGCTGCTGCCTGCGTAACGCGGGCCGTCACCTTACCCCGCTGGAGACGTGCCCGAATCCAGCCAGAAGCAGCGGATTCTAATGCTGGCCAGGCCTCCGGGCCATATACTGAAACCTGAAGGTTTTTCTGGTTAACTGCGGCGATCTCGACGGCAAGGCGGACGCCGGGCAAATTGAGCTCTGCACGACCGAACCCCGTCATCGAGGAGGCGGCCATGTTCACAGTTTAATCTCCGTACCCATGGCACGGGCGGCACTCCACACGTCCTTGTCGCCCCGACCGGAGAGATTGATCATGACGACCTCATCCTTGCCTGCCTTCGCTGCGACCTTGCAACCGTGGGCGACGGCGTGGCTGGACTCAAGCGCCGGGATGATGCCTTCCGTGCGCGAGAGTAACTGGAAGGCTTCGAGGCATTCCGTGTCGGTGGCGTAGGCGAAGTCGATACGACCACGTTCGCGATAATACGCGTGCTCCGGACCCACCGCGGCGTAATCGAGTCCGGCGGAAACGGAGTGGGTTCCTTCGATTTGCCCTTCCCCATCCATCAAGATATTGGTCATGCAACCCTGAAGAACGCCGAGACGGCCACCCGCGAATCGGGCTGCGTGCTCACCCTTGGAGATGCCGCGACCGCCAGCTTCTACGCCTATTAGCTTCACGCTCGGCTCATCAAGGTATTCGAAAAATGCCCCGATGGCATTGGATCCGCCACCGACGCAGGCGACGACGCTATCGGGCAGGCGCCCTTCGGCGCGCAACACTTGCTGCTTTGATTCAATCGAGATGATGCGGTGAAAATCGCGCACCATCATCGGATAAGGATGCGAACCGTAAGCCGTCCCTAGAATATAGTGGGTTTCGCGGACATTCGTCACCCAGTCACGCATGGCCTCGTTAACGGCCTCTTTAAGAGTGCGCTGGCCTGCCTCGACCCCGCGCACTTCGGCGCCCATCAATCGCATCCGGTAGACGTTCAAAGCTTGGCGCTCCATATCTGTCGCACCCATGTAAATCACGCATTGCAGGCCGAATCGTGCACACACGGCGGCGGTAGCGGTGCCATGCTGTCCAGCGCCGGTCTCGGCGATGATGCGCTTCTTGCCCATCCGGCGAGCCAGCAAGGCTTGGCCGATCACATTATTGATCTTATGGGCACCCGTATGGAGCATATCCTCGCGTTTAAGATAGATTTTGGCTCCACCGACGTGCTTCGTGAGCGATTCCGCGAAATAGAGACCCGTCGGACGACCGGCGTAATCGCGCAACATGTCGGTGAAATCCTTTTGAAAGCCAGGATCACGGCGGGCTTGCGCGTAGGCCTTGGTGAGATCCAACAGCGGAGTCATCAAAGTCTCTGGGACATACATTCCGCCAAACTGTCCGAAGCGACCATGCGCATCGGGAACCGCGAATCGCGGGTCGGTGGTCGGAATAAGGCTAGAGGCCGACATAGGAATACCCACATAAAGCGAGAAGCCAACCCAAGGGCAAGCGACAAGGGCAAGTCGTAGGCTTGCCGAGTCTTGTTCCTTCGGGCAATCCTGAGCCATGCACCGACTAGCCTGTGTCCTGCTCTTCCTGTCCGTTTACATTGGGCTGGCCGCCGCGGAGAATGAAACACCCGAACAAACACGAGCGGCATTCACCTATCGCCGAGCGCTCATCACCGGCACTGTCGAAGGCATCACCGAGTTCCTTCCGGTGAGTTCGACCGGGCACATGATCATCAGCGACCGTGTGATGAACGTGCCTGACGACTCCAAGGTCATCGTCAGCGGCGTCACTGACCGCAAAGGCCGGCCCGTCACCCAGGAACGGGTCGCCGATGACTATATTGTCATCATCCAAGTAGGGGCCATTGCCGCTGTACTTGTCGTCTTCTTCGGTCGAGTGCGTAGCGTGATTGGTGGACTTCTGCGCGCGGATCGCCCGGCCATGCGACTTACGTTGTGCCTCCTAATCGCCTTTTTTCCCTCCGCCCTCCTTGGCCTCTTCTTTAAAGAAGCCATCGGTGCATACCTGTTCTCAGTGGAAGTCGTCGCGGGTGCGCTCATGGTCGGAGGCGTCGTCATCCTTGGCACCGAACAGTTGCTCCCAAAGATTAAATTCAGCGAAAGGGAGGTTGCCGAAATCAACCCACGCCAAGCCCTCATCATCGGACTCTGCCAGTGTTGCGCCCTCATTCCGGGCACCAGTCGTTCGCTATCGACCATCCTCGGTGGTCGATTCGCCGGGCTTTCAAACGCCGCTGCTACCGAATTCTCCTTCCTTGTGGGCCTGCTCACGCTCACGGGTGCTTCAATCTACAAGATGTGGTCACTCGGACCCGCCTTGACGCAGGTCTACCCTGCCGGCCCCGCGGGACTGGGCCTCCTCGTCGCTGCCATTACGGCCTTCATTGCCGTCAAATGGATGGTGGGCTTCGTCTCCCGCCGTGGCATGGGACCCTTCGCTTGGTATCGTATCGCCCTCGGCGGCATCATTCTGGCGGTGCTCATTGCCGTGCAGAAATAAACATGCCTCGTGGCGTAAAAACGCCCCGAGGCATGGAGAGAACCCGCGAGACTTAAACGCCGAGTTCGAAGCCGGCGCGATACTCGCGACGAACGTAGGCGTTCGCGGCCTTGTGATTCGTGACTTCCATCTTCTCACCGTTCCAGAGCAATTTGTGGTCGGGGAAACGGGAAGCGAGATTACCCATGAGCACCATCTCGGAAAGCGGACCAGAGTAGTCGAAGTTCGAGGAGGCAGCGATACCTCCCTTACAGGCGCGAATCCAATCCTTTTCGTGTCCGCCAGCAATGCGCGGGATGGTCTTCTCCAGCTTCTTCGCTACTTCACGAAGATCTGCGTTCAGGATGCGTGGCTTGCTGCCGTAACAGCCGCAAACAATCTTACCCTTGTCGCCGATGAAGAGGACGCCGCCATCCGAATCGCCAAACGGCATATCGTCTTCGAGCTCCTCAGGGCGCTGAGGCATCAGGCCGCCATCCCACCAGGTCATGGTCACGGGCGGCATATCTTCGCGAGCGGGGAACTTATAGCGGACAATGGATGAGCGCGGGAAGCACTCGTTCTTACCTTCGGTCTTCTTACCAAAGCTCTCATACACGGAAGACACATTGCCTTCCACGCTCTCCGGGTAACGGAGGCGGAGGGCCATAAAGACAGGGTCGATGATGTGGCAACCCATGTCGCCCAGGGAGCCCGTACCGAAATCACACCAGGCTCGCCACTTACCAGGATGGTAAGCAGCATGAAACGGACGAAGCGGTGCCGGACCGCACCAAGCGTTCCAATCCATGCCTTCAGGCGCGGACTGGACATCCTTCGGACGATCCATCTCGAGGCTCTGTGGCCAGATCGGACGGTTGGTCCAGGCGTGAACTTCACGCACCTTACCGATCAAACCTGCGGCAATCCATTCGGTGGTCTGGCGGATGCCTTCACCAGAGTGGCCTTGATTGCCCATCTGCGAGACGACCTTATATTTACGTGCACCTTCGGTGAGTGTGCGGGCTTCAAAGACGGAGTGGGCGATCGGCTTCTGGACATAGACGGCCTTGCCCCGGCGCATACACTCCATCGCAATGTACGCATGGGAATGATCAGGCGTTGCGATGATGACGGCATCGATGTCCTTCTGCTCGTCGAGCATCTTACGGAAATCGGTGAACAGCGCGGCCTTGGGCTGCGACTTGATCGTGCCGGCGCAGCGCTTGAGATCCAAATCGCACAGGGCGACAATGTTCTCTTCCGCGCAGTTACGGACATTGCTGCCGCCCACGCCACCGAAACCAATGGCCGCAACATTCAGTTTCTCATTAGGCGAAACCGTCCGGGCGGCGGAATTAAGCCAGGGGCGAGTCACCGCGAAAGCGGCGGCCGCCATGCCGGTATTACGAAGAAAACTACGACGATTCAGTTGGGGTGTCATGGATTAGGGGTGAGTCTTGATTACGACCCCCTGAACCATCCGCAAGTTCCATGAATCCAGAGAATGATTTAACGGGATGACATCGCAGCCGGACGTCTTAAACTGTAGCAATAACGACATTATCAGCCGCCCCCAGGAAGCGCCCAGCTGGGCAATAACCATCCCAAGGAGAAAGTTACTCTCATTCCGGAGATGATTCCTTCGGTCATCTTGCCTATCTCTCTGTCAGATTGAATCTTATGACTGAACCACTCAGTGCAGGCTACTCACTTTCCTTTTGACTATGCTGTGAATAAGATGTTCATAAAGGAAACCACACGACCCTGATGTTCAAGCGCTTCCCCGGGCTATTCACCCAAGCCATCGGCATCGACCTTGGCACGGCCAACACTCTGGTCTTTCTGAAAGATCGTGGCGTCGTCCTCCGCGAGCCTAGCGTCGTGGCGATTCGCACCAGCACTCGCAAGCCCATCGCTGTCGGCAATGAAGCACGCATGATGCTGGGCCGAACCCCTGGCGATATTCAGGCACTGCGTCCGATGAAAGACGGTGTCATCGCCGACTTCGAAATCAGCGAGCACATGCTCCGCTACTTTATCGG
>CAIKRN010000045.1 GCA_903829855.1 uncultured Opitutia bacterium | reverse complement strand
GGCGCTCGACCCAGGCCGATGGAATACGCCCAATCCAAGGAGGCTTCATTTAGCCCGCCGACTTCGCGCCAATGGAAGGATGGACGGAAAGTATCGTCGGCCGGCAGCCCGATCGAATTAAGAATCATCCAGTCGGCACCCTTCTCGCCTGGCATGGCGAAGAAGACGCCTAGGTGCTGTTCGCAGAAACGCCCGATGGCGATACGCGTCGCAAGAGGGCTATTGCCGAGAAGAAAAACCACGCCGCGAATCGTTCGGCGCACGGCGATATCCCCCTCAGCTTTCGGCACGTCGATGCCGGCTTCTAATAATTTTGTGGTGTGTCCGATATACATCCCAGCGGTGGGAATGGCACCGACACCCTCTTGGATTACCTCCGGACGCCGACCCGTCACGCGCTCACACCAATCCGCTAAGGTCTGCGCGCCATACCATTCATCTGGCTCTGGATTTTTAGGCAAAATAATCGGGGCAACCCAACGACCGCCTTCGAAAAGACGGTCAGCCCCCGTAAGCGAGGCCGCAAAGGCAAGCAGCAGAAAGGCAAGCAGACGGGGCACCGCAGGAAATTATCCGCCAACGGCCACCGTGCAAAGAGGCAAATCGCCTTCAGGCCCTCTCCGGGCAGGGATAACACCGCGCGCTGTCCTTATTGTCCCTGCTCATCTGTGGTCGCAGCTTACTGCCTTGGGCAGGGACGGCACCATGCGGAGGCCTCATCACGCCTAAGCCTCACTTTCCGACGAGGGCGTTCAGGAGTTCCTGGCGCCATTCCTTTTTCTTCGGATCCCAAACGCCGAAATTCGCCTGATACTCCCAGTAGGCCCACTTGATGCCGCGCGTCTCCGCTTCGGAGACGACCGTGTGGGTCCACTTGGCGCGGGCCGCCATATCGGGCACGCCTCCGCAGGTCCCAAATTCACCGAGAAAAAGCGGGCGATGCTCCTGCTTGCCCCACGCCGCCGCCTGATCGAAATCCTTGCGGATCAGGGCCAGCTCCGTCTCTGTGCCTGTCCACTTTGAATCCTTCCAGGTATCGGAGCCCTTTACCCAGGAGGCGTTGGCATGGGTGAAGTGATATGGGGAATAATAATGAATATGCACGACGATGTGCCGGTCGTCTGCTGGCAACTTGAGATCTTTTAGCGTCGAGATCTGATTCCAGCGAACACTTCCGATGTGCACGGCGCGCTCCGGATTTACTCGCCGCACTTCGCGGAGCCCAGCGAGTAGGCTTTGATTCCATTCCGCGGCTGAGTGATTCCCGTTCGGCTCATTGAAAAGTTCAAATTGGAGGCGGTCTGGGTAGGCGGCAAAGCGGGTGGAGATTTGTTTCCAAAACGCCGTGAAGCGTTCACGATGCTGCGCGGGCTCTTTGTCCATCTCATCATAATGATGGAGGTTGAGGAGCACGGTGAGTTTGGCGGCCAGCGCTGTTTTCACGATATGTTCAACGCGGTCCATGAATTCTGCATCGATCATATAGGGGGCCTCTTTGGCCGCATGGGCAGACCACTTGGTCGGGATGCGTACCGAGTCGAAACCCGCCGCCTTGATGCGGGGAAAATCCTCGTCGGCGACGCGGAGACCCCAGGCACCTTCGGTGGGTGCCTCAAGCATATTACCCATATTCAGGCCGCGGCCGAGTTGACGTTGCTGCTCAAAGACATCGGCGGCCGAAAGTCCGAGCGTTAAAAGAAAGAGGGCCGAAAGGAAACGGGGCATGATGTGAGCGTAAGGATCAGCGCGCAGGGGGCAAGGGGACAACACGTGGCGCCGTCCCTGTCTCGACCCATGGGGGCACAAAAAAGCCGCGCATGGAGCGCGGCTTTCTGCGAGGTTAGGGCCAAGTGTCAGCGCTGGATAAACAAATAGTTCACCCCGCCGAAATCACGCACGCCAGAGGCAAGCCATCGCTCGACGTCCATCCGCTCCACCAAGCGCCGGGCGGGGTCAAAAGTCTGGCAGAGATACCCGGCATCCCAGAAGATTTCGAAAAGCGAGAGGAAGCCGGGGTTAATGCCGCCCTCCTGATTTTCGCGGAAAGAATGCTCGATAATCCAAGCGGTGGGCGAAGGGCGTCTCAGCAATTCGCGGGCACCGCTCAAGACAGCGTGCTCATGCCCTTCCACGTCGATCTTGATCAGCAAAGAATGCGTCGGGGGGCACCCCGCTGCCAAGTGATCCAGTGTCTCCACTTCCACCTCGCGAGCATAGGTGCTGGCCATGCCACCCCAATTCTTCAGCAAGCTGGCACCCTCCCCGCCACCATACAGCAGGGCCCTCCCCTGCTTGTCCCCTAGGGCCACATTCCATGCCTTGGCGTTTTCACATTTATTATGCGCGAGGTTCTCCGTCAGCCGCTGGAAATTAAGCGCATTGGGCTCGATCGCGATCACCGGAACGCCAGCTCGACAGGCAATCAAAGAATAAAGGCCGCAATTAGCCCCGACGTCTAGAAAGAGATCCCTGCCCGTGAGTAGCTCTCTCAATAAGGCGCCCTCACCTGATGCCGTTCGCGACTCGGGCATACCCTCGACCCCGATGAAGTCAAAGCCCAGCTCGGTCGGACGCATGCGCTGGGCGGCGAAGAGCCGACGGTCTCGCCATTGACGGTACCATTTAACTCCCGCCGGGAAAATTTTCTCTAACTGCTTCTTCATTTATGGGTAAAGCTGCCGAAGGAGTGAACGGGCGATGGCGGGTGCCGCAAACTGCGTGCGCGCGAGTTCAGCGGCACGCCGGCCCATTTCCACGAGCTGTTCCGTGGGTACGGTAAGGACTTTGCGCAAGGCCTCCGCCGGATCGGCCGGGTCATCAAGGGTGAAGCCTGTGCCTGGGCGCTCCACGAGTTCCGTGACATTCCCCGCCTTGCGGGACAATACAATCGGCAGCCCCGCCGCAGCGGCTTCGATAGGTGCCAACGGATTGGGATCCTGCAAAGTGTTCAAAATAAAAGCATCGGCAGCCCAGAGGGCTTCGCGGACCTCGTCGGGTGCCAGTTGACCCAGCACCCGAATCGCACCGCCAGACGCTGCGGCCGCGACCACTAACTCCGGACGCTGGTCGCCATCGCCGACGAAAAGCAAGGTCGCCCCGGACCGCACCTCGGGCGGGAGTGCCAGAAAAGCCCGGGCGAGAGGGAGCACGCCTTTGCGGGCCGTAAGCGCTGAAACCTGCACCAGCACCCTGCCCGTTAAGGGTAAACCGAACCTCTGGCGGGCCGCCGCCTTGGCCCCAGCGGAAGGTCGGATGAAGGGCGCGACGTTGATGGCGTTTGGTAAATGGATGATTGGCTTCGGCTCGCCCGCTTGGGCGAGGGCCCATTCTCCGCTGCGCGCATTCGGAACAGCAAAGCCGTCATAGCGTCGATAAACCCGCCGGCGCAGCCAAGCAATCGGTCCAGCCTGATGGAGGGCCGCGTCCGCATGGCCTTCACTCCAAAAAATCCGCCGACAAGGAAGCGACAAAACATTCAGGCCAGCCAGCAACATCGTGGGCGTATTCCAGGAGCCAGCCACCAAGAGCGTGTCGGGCTTGAAGCGGTGAATCTCGGCGAGCACTCCCGGATTAAGGTGGGCGTGGATGCCCGTGAGCGACGGGTGAAAGCCGCGAAGGATTTCGTGGGCATGGAGCATCTTCTCCGGCTCATAGGGCCAATGCCGGCCTGGTTCGGTCTTCGCACAATACAAAACCTTGAACCCAATGGCACGACGCGAGGACTCCTCCGCGACGGCATTGAAGAATGCCGTTCGGTACGGGGTGGGAATATTGGTGATGACGACTAACATGTTTTCCGTTTTGCCCGCAGTAACTCATCCCACAGCGGCTGGACGGCTTTTGCGTCAAAGCGACGAATCGCGAGGCAGGACTTGGTGGCAAAGGTCCGTCGAAGTTCCGCATTATCAGCCAACCGAATCATCGCGGCCTTAAAGGCGGCTTGATCACCGTCCGGCACCACGAGCCCGTCCGCCTCGTGCGTTACGATTTCTGCTGGCCCCACCTTGCAATCATAAGCAATGCAGGGAAGGCCGCTCGTCATTGCCTCAATGAGCACGAGCCCAAATCCCTCCGACCGCGATGGAAAGACGAAGATGTGACTCGCGGCGAAAAATTCGCTAGGGTTGCCGACCCAGCCGGGCATCAGCACTCGACCCTGCAGGCCACGGGCGGCAACCATCTCGTGCAGGATATCATGATCTTCGCCGTCACCAATGATGAGTAGATCCCAATCCGGATGGGTATCCTTGATGGCATCGAAAATCTCCACGAGCTCGCGAAATCCCTTCAACAGATTGAAACGTCCGCAGGCACAGAATACCTTACGGCCAGGGCTAATCCAGTCGGCCACGCGGACGACTTGACCGGCGGCCCCCTGCGCGGGCGATGACCAAAGCGGAATGCGTACCCCTCGGGTGCCAGGATAAGCTGAGACGGCGAGGTCTGTTGCCTCCGCCGTCGCACAGACCAGAGCGTCGAGCCGTGGGTAAAAATATCGCAGGAAGAGACGCTTCACCGCCGAAATTGGGTGGTGCGGTGCGTAGTCATACTGCGAACCTATCAAAATCGTCGAGCTCCCGCGACCCGCCATCGCCAAGTGGACATTCGCCACAGGTGAAAGAGCAATGACGGCGTCAAATGGCGTTGCGTGCAGAACCGTGCGGAGACCACGGACAATCCGGAAATTATCGAACACGCCGGCCAAACCGCGTTGCTTGGGATGATTCAGCAAGACATGCCTCCGCGTGGACGCGGGGAGTGTGAACACATCCACTCCTGCGGATTCCGTGATCAGGTGCGTCTCCCAGCCCAAGGCATCCCACTCTTGGAGTAAATTGGCGACTACCCGTTGCAGCCCGCCCTGCAGATACATTCGATCGATATAGACGCCGACCCTCATGCGAGTTCGTCCGCATGGGGCTCCTTGGCGATAACTTTAAAATAAATGCCGCCGCAGAGTGCGGCTGTCAGGGCGGTCGGGAGCAGCCCCCAATAGGGCGAAGGCGCCTTGGTCATGAGCCAACTACCGGCGCCAAGAGCCGCCCCGCAAATCGCAAGCCAGAGCCAAGTTTGCGCCCCGAGCCACTGGCCAGAACTCCGTCGCGTAAAAATCAAGAGCACGATGGCGAAAAAGAGCGCCCCAACTGCTTGCGCCGCGGCGGCACCTTCGATGCCAAAGGGCGGCACTAACCCCACTGCCAAGATAACAGCCATCACGCTGACTAGTGCCTGAAAAACCGCGACCGCCCGCAAGGACCCTCGGGCGTTGACCCAGAAGCTCAGCGGGCTGCCGAGCATATTGAAGAAGATGGTCCAAGCTAACCAATTAAGCGAGGGTACCGCCGGCGCGAACTCGGCGGTGTAAAAAAAGGTCAGCGCCAGCGGGCCCATCGTTAATATTCCCATGATCAGCGGGGTCGCCAATAAGAGACAGGCTTGTACCTGTTTTTCCGTAATATGACGCGCCTCGTTTTCATCGCAGGCTGCTGCGACACGTGGGTAGAAATCCATCTGGGTTACCTGAAAAATCAGTGCAGGCACGCTATTCGTGAGCGCTAAGGCCGCTAGAAAATAGCCAACATGGGCCAGGGCGGACGCCCCAAACCAACCTGGATAATGCCGAACGATTAACGCCGTGGTGGTGACGCTCGCCACCACCCCAAGCACGAGACCAATCTGGAAAATCAAGCCGAGCTGCATCAACTCACGGATGTCACTCTCCAGCGGCACGGCTCCGCTCGGAGGGACAAGCAAGCGAGCCGCCCGCCAGGACATGAAACCGGCGAGGGCGGCCGCCCATAAGATACTGATCGCGATCCCGATATTTCCGAAGAAATAGATTAAGGGCAACCCGGCGATTAATCCTCCCACCGCCGCGATTATCTGAGTGCGCACCAGCGCGCCAATCTGGCCGGAGGCCTGCAATAACGATGTCCACATTGCCGTAGCGACCATGCAGGGCACGGCCAGGCCGACGATGAGCAGTTCGACCGCATGCTCTTGGCTCACGAAGTAAAGGTAGCCCGCAGGAATGATAAACAAAATAACCCCGACCAAGCTTACCGCCGCGAGACGTCGTCCAAATTTCCGGACGGCAGCTTCCTTCCGTTTTTTCTCTGAGGCATCTGCCCCCGCCACCGTACGGACCGCCGACGTGCCTAAACCCCAGCCACCCACCTCCGTCGCGCGGGCGCTAAAAGCATTCAAGATGCCAATGAGGCCAATGCCCGCGGCCCCAAAACACCAAGAAATGAATTTGGCCCGGATGGCGGCAGCTACCGCCGTCACGACTCCAGCTTTAGCCAAGAGGGCCGTGGAGCGAAGGATGCGGGCAAAGGGCATGGGCGATAAGGGAGAGCGGCGAGCATGGTGCACTGCGGTGACGCAGAGATCCATGCATACGGCGTATTAGGGCCGGATGGCGCTGGTGTACGCGGCAAAGAATTCGCGGCGGTATTCGGCCCAGCTATGGAGTTCCGCTTTACGGCGGGCCGCCTGGCCCATCTGGAAAAGCTGATCGCGATGCGAAAGTGCCCAGACGAACTGTTCGTGAATGGCTGAAGTGCTCCCGGGAGCGACCACCAAGCCATCTTGGCCGTGGGCGATGAAATCTGCCCCGCCGGTGCTTGTCGTACAGAGTACAGGCACGCCACAGGCCATGGCCTCTAAAATCACCAGTCCAAAACCTTCGGCGATGGAGGGGAGTACCACGAGATCGCAATGCTTCAAATCGGCGGCCAAGGCAGAATCACTCAAGCCACCACGCACCTCGACCTCTACGTCCTCGAATCCGCGAATTAAATCCCGGTCGACGGCGGCGCGCGTATACAAAATCAGGCGAGCACTTCCCTTCGGTAGACCAGCGAGCGCCGCGAGTAAGTAACGGGCTCCTTTGCGCTGAGACAAGGCACCCACAAACCCAATCGTCAGTGCGGCGCCGGACGGCGGTGTTGAGCGGGGGGCGAAAAGTTCGGCGTCGACGCCATAACCAGCGATGAAGGCAGGGGCCTTGGAACCAGCCTCGACCAAGGAGTGCCTCGTGAAAGAACTGGCACAGATGACCGCATCGGCCTGCTCAAAGGCACGGTCATTCTCCTCAAAGAGAGGCGACATTTCCGTTTCTTCCATCAGCGAAGCCCGCGCTTCGGGGACTTTCGCGATCTCCTGGGTGAAAAGATCCCGCAAGAATCGGCCGTGGGGGTGCACCTGAAAAAGGATGCGAGGTAAGCCTGATCCGCGCATTTGCTCAAAGGCAGCCGTGGCGTAATAGCTGTACGCGATGAGGGGTGCCCCACGGCGCAGTGCCTCCTCCCCGGCGATTTGACTCAAGAGGCGGTCGGCCACCGCGAAGTGCGCGGAATCTTTGCGCTTGTCGAAGCGCGCGAGAACAGCCCGAAAGGTCGCCCGCCAAGAGCCCTTCACCCGTGTCGTCGGAATCTGCGGATGATGCCGAACCCCCGCATAGCGATGAAACTGCCGACCGAGTATCCTAGTCGTCGCCCAACCCGGGGAGAAATAGGCGTCGGTCACTAAGAGCGATAACGCCGCATGCTCCTGCAAGGCCAGGGCTGACTGATAGCGGTCGCGCGGACCGGCGAACGTGATGACGGCGGGAGGAGTCAAAGGGAGTGGGGCAACGCGTGCAGGCACTTCGGTTACAACCAGGTCTATTTTAGACCAAGCAAGGCGACATGCGGGGCTGATCGATACAGGCCAGGCCCCGCGTCGGTGGTATTGAAAAGGTGCACCGAGCGACACGCGTGACGGACTTGGGCATAGTTATCGAAAACCGAATAGGAATAAAAGAGTCCGTCCCCTTCGGAGGTGAGGTAGCGCTTACCACCCGTTCGGAGATAATTGAAGGCCGGCCAAAGGCGCAGGGCCGCAATCGCTTGTTTGACGAATCGAGCAACCCCACTGCCCTGACCGAAATTATTAGCATCGGAAATAAAGATCCCTTTGCTGGCGACCCGCAGCATCTCGCCCACGGCTTTCGCCGGTTGCGGCACGTGGTGTAAGACCGCGAACTCGCAGACGAGGTCAAAGGACCCGTCGGGGGCAGTGAGCGCATTCACATCCCCCTCCACCAATTCATCCTTGGAGAGACCGGCGGCGTAGCCCACCTCACGCAGCGAGGCGACGGGCTCGATGCCCACAAAACGCACCCCGGGATGACGGTGCTTCAGGGTGCGCAGCGCGCGGCCGGTGCCGGAGCCGACATCCAGCACCGAGCGGATGCCGTGGTACTCGATCATCGCGGACAGGATAGCTAGGGCGAACTGATGTTCATCATGCTCAGAGAGCTGCATCTCGTCATACTTCGCAGCGGTGTCTGCGTAGTATTGACGTTGGCGGGCGATTTCGTCGGCTTGGCTCATGCGCTCGGCTTGGTGGCTTCGAAGCCCAATGCGTTTTCCCAGCGCGGGGCTGATTCCACGGCATTAAAATCTTGATGGGTGGAGTCGCCGAAGTTCGCCGGGCGGATGGCGACGAAGCCAGCGGCCGCCAATTCCGCCGCCATGGCGGGGTAGTCCCACATCCAAAGATGGGCATCGCGGGAGAACATCATACGGAGCCGCTTCAGGCCCTTGGGGGTCTCCTCGAGTCCGAGGCAGGTGTTGCGCATAAACATCAGAGCCGCATCGGGAGAGTTTCCTGCTGCAGCCAGGTATTCACGGCAGATGACACGGATATCCGGCAATACCGCCCGAAAGACGCCGCCGGGCTTCAAGCATCTCCAAGTTTCTCGCAGAGCGGCGCGGCAGTCCGCCAAGGAGAGATGTTCCAGCGTGTGGGAACAGTAGGCGAGATCCGCCGTGCCCGCAGCTACTGGCAACCCTTTGACGACATCGCCAAATACGACGGTCTTGGGATAGGGGGCGCCGTTACGCGCCAAGGGGAGCAGGTTGAGCAAAGGGGTCCGCTGCAGGCGGAGCATCGGACTAGAGTCATAATTTCGCCAGGTGGGCGGGCCGCAAAGGCCGGCACCATATTGGATGTTGAGACTCATGGGGCTGGGGAAAGTGAGGAGTGGGCTGGCGCGCCTGGAAGGCCGCGCCGCGCGTGGCCGGCAACCCAAGCATAAATGGCTTCGCTGATTTTCAGTAATCCTCGGGTGGCGAAGTTAGGCCAGCGACGGAGTGCACAGAGCCGGCAGACTGAAAGGAACATCAACATCGAGGTACGGACGACTTGGACCTTAGAGCCAGGCTGGTCCGTCCATTGCACGGGGCGCTCTTGAATAACCGCCCCCGCCGCCTGCGCGGAGAGGAGGAGGTCCACATCGACCGCCATGTCGCAGGTATCGGTGTGTTTTAAAATAGCTGGCAAAAAAGTCGCCCGGAAAAACTTGGCTCCGCACTGCGCATCCAGCGTCCGCAATCCGAGCATCAGCCGCACAATAGAATTAAACCAGTAGCTCGCCGCGCGACGAACGAACGGCCGGGTCGACATCTCTCGGCGACCCACCAACACATCCCCCTCCGGATGTTGCAATAGCCCAAAGAGCGAGCCTGGCGGCGTCGCACCATCCGCGTCGGCAAAGCCGATCCACTCGGCCTCATGGGCTTCCCTGAAACCAGCAAGGAGCGCCCCACCCTTGCCGATGGGCTCAGGGTATTCCATCCATGTGAGCTCCGGAAATTCCGCGGCGAGGCGGGCGACAACTTTCGCCGTGCCGTCGGTGCAACCGTTTAACACCACGAGGATACGGATGCGGAGCACCGATTGCTGCCGCGCAAACGCGAGATAAGCGCGAAGCGGCGCCTCAATGCGGCGCTCTTCATTATAGGCCGGGATGACCAGCAGCACCTGACTGACAGAATGGGGAGGCAAAACGATTCAGGCGCCAAACTCGGCCAACACTACCCGAATGACGCGGCTACGGTCTTCTTCCGACATGGCGGAGCCGGAGGGAAGGCAAAGGCCTTGGTCGAAAAGTCGCTCGGCAATCTTGCCGCCGTGCATTTCCGCACCCTTAAAGACCGGTTGCTGGTGCATCGGCTTCCATAACGGGCGGGCCTCGATATTTTCCTTTTCCAGCGCCAGCCGAACGCGTTCCCGCGTCACCCCACCCGAGCGGGCTGGATCGATGGTGAGACAGGTCAGCCAGCGCGTCGACTGCCCCCAGGGGGCTTCGGGTTGCATGGTCACTCCAGGCAATGATTTAAAGGCTTCGGCGTAAGCGCGGAAGTTCGTGCGGCGGCGAGACACCTTCCCGGAAAGACGGGTGAGCTGGCCGAGCCCGATGCTCGCACAGATATTGCTCAGTCGATAATTATAACCGATGACCGAATGCTCGTAGTGCGGGGCTGGATCGCGGGCCTGCGCGGAAAGGAAACGCGCCTGCCGGGTAATTTCCGGGTCATCCGTGACGAGCATACCGCCACCGGAAGTCGTGATGATCTTATTGCCGTTGAAAGAATGGATGCCCGCGATGCCGAAGGAGCCGGGTGAGCGATCGCCATAAGTGGCGCCAAGGGCTTCGGCAGCATCTTCGACCAATTTCACGCCATACTTGTCACAACACATCTTAATCGGGGCGATGTCGGCCGACTGACCGTAAAGGTGGGCCAAGACCAACGCCTTGGGGGGCTTACCCGCGCGAACCTTCTGCTCAATGACGGCGCATGCGAGCACGGGATCCATATTCCATCCCAACTCTTCCGAATCGATAAAGACGGGGGTCGCACCGAGGTAGATAATCGGTGAAGCGGAGGCGACGAAAGTAAGGGACGGACAAAGCACCTCGTCACCCGGGCCCACTCCGGCGATGCGCAAGGCGAGATGCAATGCCGCGGTACCTGAAGAAAGACCGACCGCATACTTCGAACCAACGAGCCGGGCGAAGTCCTCCTCGAAGGCGTCGAGGTTAGGACCGACGGGCGCGACCCAGTTCGACTGGAAGGCTTCGAGCACGTATTCGACTTCAGCGGAGCCGATATCGGGAGGAGAGAGGTAAAGACGAGAGGGGGTCATGAGGTGTTAAATGAGGTGACGGGCTTACTGCCAGGTCTGGTCGGCAAATACCCCCAGCGGAGCGAGGGTGTTGAGCAATTCAGCGTTGGCTGGGTCGGAGATTAAATCGGCGATGGGCAGGTTGGAGGAGACGCGGATGAACATCTGTTCGCTCTTCTGGTTGATGCCATAGGCACGGATGTCTTTCAGGAGCAGCGGAAGGCGTTCCCAGCGACCCGCCAGTCCGTCGCGCCAGCCAGCTTTCTGGTCTTCGTAACGATTCGCGCGGCCGTTCACGAGGTGCCAGAAGGCAACGTTCTGCTTGCCACCCCGTGGCATGATATACTGGCCGTACTCATAAGGAATGAGTTCACGGCTACCAATCTTCCCGGCGACGGCATATTGCCGTTCCGACCGCACGCAGCCGTTGTTCACCCAACAAGAATCTGGATTATGCGAGCCCGCATCGACAACGGAAACTTTCCCGGGCGACCAATACGCCGCATAGATCACGACCTGCACGCCGCCGCGGGTATAAACCGCCTGGGAGGCCTGACTGAAATTCAGAATCCCTTGGGCGCTGGCGAGG
>CAIKRN010000044.1 GCA_903829855.1 uncultured Opitutia bacterium | reverse complement strand
TATCGGAACTGGGCTTGTCCTAGGCGGTCTAAATCCTTCTGATAAACCCTCCCCCAGGGCTATGGACGACTCCCTTGACCTCGAATTCGCGGTAACCTACCGCCACCGCATCTTCTTTACGGAAGGGGCGTTCGCTGCGGGCAACCGCGTCCTTGCCGACCTCTTTGCCGGCGCGAAGGTCATCCCGATCGTCGACGCGGGCCTGGCCAACGCTCGCCCTAGCTTCGCCGCCGAGGTCGCTGCCTACGGCAAAGCGATGGGCGTGAATTTCACCCGGCAGCCGCTGGTGCTCACGGGAGGAGAATCCGCCAAGAAAGACTCCGCTGTCGTGAAGGCCGCCTTGGCCGCTATCGAAGCAGACAAAATCTGCCGCCATTCCTACGTCCTCGCCATCGGCGGCGGTGCTTTCCTCGATGCCGTTGGTTTTGCGGCCGCTACCGCCCACCGCGGTGTGCGTCTTGTGCGTATGCCCACCACGACCCTCGGTCAGGGTGACGCCGGCGTCGGCGTGAAGAATGGAATCAACACCTTTGGTAAGAAGAATTTCACGGGCGCCTTCGCCGTGCCCGCCGCGGTGGTTAACGACCTCGCGTTGCTCGCCTCGCTCGATGCGCGCGGCCTGCGCGACGGACTCGTCGAGGCCGTGAAGGTTTCGCTCCTCAAGGACCCAGCGTTCTTTGGTAATCTCGAGAAAGAGTCCGGCCTGCTCGCCGATGGCAATATTCCCGCCATTGGTCGAGCGGTGCGCCGCTCCGCTGAATTGCACGCGAAGCACATCGCCGGCAATGGCGACCCCTTCGAACTCGGCAGCGCCCGTCCGCTCGACCTCGGCCATTGGGCCGCGCATAAGCTCGAGTCGATGACCCAGCATCGCCTGACGCACGGCGAGGCCGTGGCCGTCGGCCTAGCACTCGACTTAATCTGCGCCCGTGAGCTCGGGCTCTTCGGCAAGGAAGAGACCGAACGCTCACTCAACCTGCTCGTGGCCCTGGGCTTCCGGATCTATGCCCCCGAGATGCATCTCGATGGTGGTGCTCCGATGCTCGCCGGCCTCGAAGAATTTCGCGAACACCTCGGCGGCCAGCTCACGCTGGTACTCCCGACGGCCATCGGTAAGTCCACGCAGGTCCACGAGATGGCTTCCGCCGTCGTCCGTAAGGCTGCCGACGAACTGCGGGCGCGCGATTTGCAGACATGCGCCGCGCGGTCCTGAACGTCGTCGGCCTTTCCGCGCGCGACCTGACTTCTGGCGTGATGCCACGCCTCGCCGCCCGCGCGGCTAAGGGCAGCGTCGCCAAGGTGCGCCCCGCGTTTCCGGCTGTGACCTGCACCGCGCAGTCCGATTATCTCACGGGCAAAAGCCCGTCCGAGCACGGCATCGTTGGTAACGGCTGGTATGACCGTGCCCTGAGCGAGGTGCAGTTCTGGAAGCAATCGAACCGACTCGTCGGGGCGCCGAAAGTTTGGGACGAACTGCACGCCAAGAATCCCAAGCTCAAGGTCTCCAATCTTTTTTGGTGGTATAATATGGGCACGAACGCGGACATCGCCGTCACCCCGCGTCCGGCTTACCTTGCCGATGGCGGCAAGATTTTTGATATCGCGAGCTACCCGCAGCGCTACAAGGAGTTGCTCAAGCGCGACCTCGGGGATTTCCCGTTCCATTCGTTCTGGGGCCCACGTGCTGGCCTGCCTTCTTCGCAGTGGATTGCCGACTCGGCACGCTGGATTGAAGAGCACGAGCAGCCGGACCTTAATTTAGTCTACTTACCGCATCTCGATTACGACCTGCAGCGCCACGGCCCGGCCGACCCGCGCTGCGATGCCGCGCGTCGTGACGTCGATAAGCTCGTCAGCGACCTCGCGGAATTCCTCGAAGCCCGCGGCGTCGAGGTCCTCATCGTTTCCGAATACGCCATCACCGCCGTTGACCGGGCGGTCGCCCTTAACCGCGTGCTCCGCCAGCATGGCTGGCTCGAAATTAAACTCGAAGCCGGCGCCGAGGTGCTCGACGTCTTTACCTCCAAGGCTTTCGCGGTGGTCGATCACCAGGTCGCCCACATCGTCGTGCTTGACCCAACCATCCTTGCCGAAGTGAAGAGGGTGCTCGAGGGTACGCCCGGCGTCGGCCAGGTGCTCGATGCCGCGGGTCAGGCCGCGGCGGGGATTAAACACATCCGCAGCGGCGACCTCATCGCCATCGCCGATGGCCAAAGCTGGTTCTCTTATTACTGGTGGACGGATGACGCACTGGCGCCGGATTATGCCCGCACGGTCGATATCCACCGCAAGCCTGGCTACGACCCGGTGGAATTATTTGTCGACCCGCAGGTTACCCTGCCGGCGCTCCGGGTGGCGTGGTTCCTTTTGAAAAAGAAGCTCGGCTTCAAGGCATTGCTCAAGCTCATCCCTTTGGATGCGACATTGGTACGCGGTTCGCATGGCCGCATTCCTGAGGACCCGCTCGACTGGCCGGTGCTCATCGCCCCGGCCTCCGCGACCTTGCCGGCGCAGATGGCTTCGACCGACGTCTACGCTCGGATTACTAAAGGTTTTTGAGGCGGTCTTGGGTTGATGCGGAACCTCGGTCACGCAGGCTGGTCGCATCCCCATGTTCGTCCGCAGCCTTGCCTTATGCCTCGGTGTCGCCGCCTTCGCCGCGCCCTTCCCGGAGCCGACCAATAACCAGGTCGAAACCATCCCGTTGCTGACCCCGCAGCAGGCGCTCTCCAAACTACACCTGCCTGAGGGTTTTAAGGCCACGTTGTTCGCCGCCGAGCCAGATGTGCGCCAGCCCATCGCCCTTTGCTGGGATGAGCGCGGTCGCCTCTGGGTCGCCGAGAACTACACGTACTCCGACGGCAAGGAGCGCTTCGACCTGAAGCTCCGCGACCGCATCATCATCCTCGAGGACTCCCAGCACACGGGGCATTTCGACAAGCGAACGGTTTTCACGGACGACGTGCAAATGCTCACGAGCATCGAGCGCGGCTTCGGCGGCGTCTATGCGATGTGCCCGCCCAACTTGCTCTTCATTCCGATGGACGGCGATAAGCCCGCCGGCCCGCCACAGGTCGTGCTCGATGGTTTCAGTACCACGGCGGCCAGCCGCCACACTTTTGCCAACGGTCTCAAGTGGGGCCCGGATGGCTGGCTTTACGGCCGCGTCGGCATCTCGAGCACCTCGTGGATCGACGTCCCTGGAGTGCCGCGCGAAAAGCGGCAGCCCACTGCCGGTGGCCTTTGGCGCTACCACCCGGTGACGAAAGTCTTCGAGCCCTATTGCCACGGCACGACCAACCCCTGGGGCTCCGATTGGACGAAGGACCACGAAATGCTCTTTATCAACACGGTCATCGGTCATGGCTGGCAGGGTATTCACGGCGGGCACTTCAAGCGCATGCATGGCGAGGACCCGTACCCGTTCGTCTACGAACTCATCGACCAGCAGGCCGATCACTACCACTGGGATAGCGGCAAGAAGTGGAACGATGCCAATGGCGGCCGCGGCGGCGCCGATAGCTTCGGCGGGGGCCACGCCCATGTGGGGATGATGATTTACCAAGGCGACAACTGGCCGGCGGAATATCGCGACAAGCTTTTCACCCTTAACCTTCATGGTCGCCGTACCAATATCGACCGCATTGAGAAGGTCGGCAGCGCACTGGTCATGAAGCACGTCGGTGATATGTTGAAGTCCGACGACGAATGGTTCC
Source organism: uncultured Opitutia bacterium (assembly GCA_903829855.1). Lineage (GTDB taxonomy): Bacteria > Verrucomicrobiota > Verrucomicrobiia > Opitutales > UBA953 > UBA953. The sequence goes on along the minus strand of CAIKRN010000044.1, from coordinate 776 downwards.
GCGGTATTGAAATCAGCCAGGGTCCGGACGGCGCCGTCACCATTCTCGACTGGAGCGATATCGGCGAGTGCCACGACCAAGACGGCATCCATCGCACCACCGGTCGTATCTTCAAGGTTAGCTACGGCGACCCCAAGCAGCCCGGCGTCGATTTCGCTAAGGCTACCCCCGCGGAACTCGTTGAGTTGCAGCGCAGCCAGAACGAGTGGCTCGTACGCATGGCGCGCTGGGAACTTCGCGAACGCGCCTGGAAGGGCATCGACCTTTCGTCCGGCATTTCCGCTTGGGAGAAACTCGCGTCCGAAGCGGACACCGTCCTCGCGCTGAACGCCCATTCGACCCTGCAGGCGATGCGCACCGTCAAGTCTGCCGACAAGCCTTTCGCCGCGCAGCATGCCGCCCATTATGCCCCGGCCGCGATTCTCAAGGAGAAGCGCATCGATGTCCTCGCGCGTCTTATCGAACGCGAGCTCACCGATCCGCTCGTGGAACGGAACAACATCTTAGCTAAGTTCGCCGATGGCATGATTGCGACCTGCGATGTACAGGAAGCCGCACTCCTCAAGCTCGCCAGCGAGCCGCACGGCCAGCGTGCGCGTCTCGCGCTCGCCGAAGCCTTGCCGCTCCTCACTCCTGCGGTCCGCACGCTCGTGGCCCAGCACCTGCTGCGTTACGACCAAGACGTCACCGACCATAATCTCCCGTTGCTCGTCTGGACGGGTATCCGCGAGCTTTCACCGACTGAACTTGCGAATTGCGCCCACGTCAGCCGCGTG
>CAIKRN010000043.1 GCA_903829855.1 uncultured Opitutia bacterium | reverse complement strand
CCCGCATCGATGTGCAGGCCAGCCTGGCGGCAGACTTCATCCATCGCCTTCTCGAGACCCTTCGCACCGGACTTGGCGTCAAAGAGGGTCGGGATGGTGACGGACTTGAACTGTCCGTGGGCGACGTGACGGAGTTTGGCGAGTTCCTCGTTGGTGAGAATCGGCGACTGTAGCTCGATTAGGTGGCAACTGGAAGGATTCGGGTCGAGCAGGTTGCGCTCGGGGCCGATCGTCGTGACCGAGGAGGTAACGATTTCTTCGCGGATACAATCAATCGGCGGGTTGGTCACCTGCGCGAACAACTGCTTGAAGTAGTCGTAAAGGAGTTTCGATTTATTGGAGAGAACGGCGAGCGGGATGTCCGTGCCCATTGAACCCATGGCTTCGACGCCATCCTTGGCCATCGGGACGAGTAGCTTGCGCTGGTCTTCGAAGGTGTAGCCAAAAGCGAGCTGGCGCTGGACGGTGTTGCTGTGGGCCGGGGCGGGCGCGGCTGGGGCGTCGGCAATGTCGGCGAGCTTGATGAGGTTCTTATCGAGCCATTCGCGGTAAGGCTTCTGAGAGGCGATTTTCTGTTTGATCTCTTCGTCGGCGACAATGCGGCCTTCTTCCATGTTCACGAGGAACATGCGTCCGGGCTGCAGGCGACCCTTGGCGGCGATGTTAGCCGGATCAATCGGGAGCACGCCGGCTTCCGAGCCCATGATGACGTAGTCATCCTTGGTCACGTAGTAGCGGGAAGGGCGGAGACCGTTGCGGTCAAGGGTGGCGCCGATCATTGTGCCGTCGGTGAAGACGACGGAGGCGGGGCCGTCCCACGGCTCCATGAGGCAAGACTGGTATTCGTAGAACGCCTTCTTTTCGGCACTCATCGACTCGTGGCCATTCCAAGGCTCAGGAATCATCATCATCATCGCCTCGGGCAGGGAGCGTCCGCCCATGACGATCAACTCGAGTACGTTATCGAACTTCGCGGAGTCGGAACCGTTAGGGTTTACGATGGGCAGGATCTTGGGGAGTTCCTTGCCGAAGAGCGGGCTCGCCAGGAGTGGCTCGCGGGCCTTCATCCAATTGACGTTGCCGTTGAGGGTGTTGATTTCGCCGTTGTGGGCGATGTAGTGGTACGGGTGGGCACGTTCCCAGCTCGGGAAGGTGTTGGTCGAGAAGCGGGAGTGGACGAGCGCGAGTGCGGTGTCCATCGACTTATCGGCGAGGTCGGGGAAATACTTACCCACCTGTTCGGGCATGAGCATGCCTTTGTAGATGATGGTGCGGCAGGAGAGGGAGCTAGCGTAGTAGAACTCATCCTTGCCGGTGGTGCGCAGGGTGTGGTGGGCCTGCTTGCTCAGGATGAAGAGCTTACGTTCGAAGTCCTGATCGGTGGCGCAGTCAGCCGGGCGGCCTAAGAAGGCCTGGCGAACGACGGGCTCGCTGCTGATAGCGGTCTGGCCGAGGGAGGAGTTGTCGACGGGGACGGTGCGCCAGCCGAGAATGGAGAGGCCGAGGGACTTGGCGAGGTCGGCAAAAGCCTGTTCGGTCGCGGCGCGGATCTTAGCGTCAGGAGAGACGTAGAGCATGCCCACGCCGTAGTGGCCAGGTTTCGGGAGATTGGCAGGGCCGACCTTGGCGAAGAAGCCATGGGGCAATTGAAGGAGGATGCCGGCGCCGTCCCCCGTGTTGACCTCACAGCCACAGGCTCCGCGGTGGTCCAGATTCACCAAGATGGTGAGGGCTTGCTGGATGATATCGTGCGAACGTTTGCCCTTCATTTGGCAAACAAAGCCGACGCCGCAGGCATCATGCTCAAACTGTGGGTCGTAGAGACCCTGTTTTTCGGGAAGTCCGGGATTCTTCATTTCTGGTGTGGGCAAAAAGTGTTCAGATTTGGACGAGGGCGGGGGTGAGCCGCCGGGTGACGTTGCGGAGTCCGCAAGACGGCTAAATCTAGTGGGCAATAATCCCCCCCTGTCAAAGGCAACTTGTGGATAGGTTTTCGAGGGGAGCAGCAGGGGTTCCGTGCCAAAAGCCAAGGCAGTTTGGTCGTGCCTGCCTTTTGGTTATTTTTGTTAGGAAAAAGCCCAAAGTGCGTCAGCTCAGAGTTAATCTGGGCAGCCCGAGGGCACTTGGTGCCGCTTGCCGTCTCCCTTGACTTTGCCGGTCGCCCGCCCGACTTACAAAGCCATGAAAGCCGACAACGACCTTTACCGACAGTTGCGGGAGTTGCCGGCAGCTCAACTTTGGAACGAGGAAGTTCCGAAGTTCAATCAACTCGGGCCCAAGGAGCGCAACCAGCAGGTAGCGCTGGTCCGTGCCGTCGGGGTAGTTTTTTCGACCTCACGTAACCCAGAGATGAAGGCGGCGGTAAAGGCCTGGATGATCAGCCTGCTGCAGGACTCCTCCGAAAAGATTCGCCGCTACGCGACGGCGGCCATCCCGAAGCTCGGCGGCGATGAAGAGTCGGAACGTAAGCTCATCGATATTCTAAAGACGACCGATGTCGACCGGGAGAAAAAGAAGGTGGCCGCTGCTTTGGAGAAAATTGGCGGGGCCGCGACCCTCAAGGCGATGGCTGGCTCCGGCGAGAAATTACTCGACGAGCAAAAGGTGCGGGCGAGCGTCGCCCGGCAGGAAGGCCCCAGCAATGTCCGCTTAGATGCGGTTATCCCAAAGCAGGCTGGACTACGTCTACATCTGCGTTGTCGCAAGGGCTTGGAGTCGAGTGTGGCCGATGAGGCACGCGAAGATGAAGCCCGGGGTGGCAAGTTCCGCGTCGTGGAAGTGCGGGGGTGTTTCGTCGTCGTCGAGCCGAAGGACGCGTT
>CAIKRN010000042.1 GCA_903829855.1 uncultured Opitutia bacterium | reverse complement strand
TCTTGCCCTTCGGCGTTCCTTCCCTCTTTAGTACCTTTATGTCCCAGCAGCCCGCCGCCAAACCCAAGACCGCCATCACCCCGACCCGCCAGGAAGACTATCCTGAGTGGTACCTCCAGGTGATCAAGCATGCCGACCTGGCCGAAAACAGCCCAGTCCGCGGTTGCATGGTGATTAAGCCTTGGGGCTACGCCCTCTGGGAGAATATTCACCGCGACCTCGATGAGATGTTCAAGGAGACCGGTCACGTAAACGCCTACTTCCCGCTCTTCATTCCGGTCAGCTACATTCAGAAGGAAGCCGCCCACGTTGATGGCTTCGCCAAAGAGTGTGCAGTGGTCACCCACTCGCGCCTCGAGATGGGCCCCGACGGTAAGCTCGTCCCCGCCGGCGAGCTCGAAGAGCCACTCATCGTGCGCCCAACTTCCGAGACGATCATCGGCGAGACCTACTCGAAGTGGGTCCAGTCCTACCGCGATCTGCCGATTCTGATCAACCAGTGGGCTAACGTCGTCCGCTGGGAGATGCGCACGCGCCTTTTTCTTCGGACGGCGGAATTCCTCTGGCAGGAAGGCCACACGGTCCACGCGACCGAGGCCGAAGCGGTCGAGGAGACCAACAAGATGCTCCAGGTCTACGCGGACTTTGCCGAGAACTACATGGCGATGCCGGTGATCATGGGCCGCAAGACCGAAGGCGAACGCTTCCCAGGTGCGGTCGACACGCTCTGCATCGAGTCGATGATGCAGGACCGCAAGGCCCTCCAGGCCGGCACCTCCCACTACCTTGGCCAGAATTTCTCCAAGTCCTGCAATATCCAGTTCCAGGACGAGAAGGGCACGCAGCAGTTTGCGCACACGACCTCGTGGGGCGTCTCGACCCGCCTCATCGGCGGTATGATCATGACGCACTCCGACGACGATGGTTTCGTCGCGCCGCCCCGCCTCGCCCCGCAACACGTGGTCATTATTCCGATTTACAAGGACGACACCACGAAGACCGATATCCTTGCCTACTGTCAGTCACTCCAAAAGGAACTCGCGGCCCAGCGCTTCCACGACCGCAAGATTGTCGTGACGATCGATAATCGCGACATCCGCGGCGGCGATAAGGTCTGGGGTTGGATTAAGAAGGGCGTCCCAGTCCGCGTCGAGGTCGGCCCGCGCGACATGGCCGCCAATGCGGTCTTCGCTGCCCGCCGCGATACCGGCGAGAAGGCGGGCGTCCCTCGCGCTGAATTCGTCTCCGGCATCGTCGCCCGTCTGCAATCCATTCAGGACAATCTCCTCGCCCGGGCGAAAGCCCACCGCGCCGAACACACCCGCGAAATTAATAGCTGGGATGAGCTTAAGGCGTTCTTCACGCCGAAGAACGCCGAGAAGGCTGAAATCCACGGCGGCTTCGCACTGTGCCACTGGAACGGCTCAAAGGAAGTCGAGAAACGCCTGAAGGATGAACTCAAGGTCACCATCCGTTGCATCCCGCTCGATGCTAAGGATGAGCCCGGCAAGTGCGTCGTCACCGGCGAGCCCAGCGCTCGCCGTGTCGTGATGGCAAAGGCCTACTAATCCTCTGCGTCAGGTAGGGGCAGCACCGCGTGCTGCCCTCGTTGTCGTTACCCGCCCGTCGCGCCGGCTTCGCCGTCGTTGAACTTCAGGCGCAGTTTACGGCCGGCGGTAACGCCCTTGCTCGACGTAATCACAGAGCCGTCGGCATCGCGGACAATGGAGTAGCCGCGTGAAAGGATGGATTCGAAGCCAGCCGACTGCAGGCGCTTACCGAGTTGATTGAGTTTCTCGCGCGTGATGCCGAGGCGAGCCTTCGGCGAGAGGCGGTGAAGTTCGCTGCCGAGCTCGGAGAGCGTGTGCCGATGGGTGGCGATGGTTTCCTGAGCGGCGCCATCGAGCCGTTCGTTGAGGAGGTCGAGGTCTTGGAAAAGCGACTGGAGCTTCGCCTTCGGGGAGTGGCGGGCGAGCTCTGCCGCGAGGAGCTTCAACTTCTCCCGAAGTTTGATCTGTCCGGAGACGATGAGTTCGGCGGCGGCTGTCGGGGTCTCGGCGCGCTTGTCCGCGGCGAAGTCGCACAGGGTGAAGTCGGTCTGGTGGCCGACGGCGGAGATGACGGGCGTCTTGCTCGCCCGCACGGCGCGGACGAGGGCTTCGTCGTTAAAGCCCCAGAGATCTTCCATGGAGCCTCCGCCGCGGCCGACGACGATGAGGTCAATCCCCGGGATGGCGTTGGCCAGCTTGAGTCCGTGGATGATAGAGCCTGGGCAGGTCTCGCCCTGCACACGCGCGGGCACGAGCCAGGCGGTGCCGCTCCAGCCACGCGTCTTCAGGACTTCCGTAAAATCGTGCCAGACCGCACCACTTTCTGAGGTGATGAATGCCACGACTTTCGGAAAGTCGGGTAGGGCACGCTTGTTCGCTTCGTCAAACAAGCCCTCGGCTTTCAGCTTCTCCTGGAGCTCCTTGAATTTCTGGAAGAGGTCGCCTTCGCCTGCCTGCTTCATTGAGTCGACCATCAGCGAGAGTTTACCGGAAGGGGCGTAGATATCGGCCTTGGCCTTGAGGATGACCTTCACGCCGTCGCCCATGGCAAATTTCACCCAGCGAGCCTGATAGCTCAGTAACACGCAGGAGAGCGTCGCTCCGCTATCCTTAATCGAGAAGTAGTGGTGCCCAGAGGAGTAATGTTTGTAGCCCGAGATTTCCCCGACGACTTCAACGGTCCCGATGCGATTTACCGTGCCCTTGAGGACATCGGAAAGCTCGCTGACGGTGAGGGGCGCCGAAGACATACTGGCAGATTCAAGGATTCGACAGGGAAGGGCAAGCGGTCTTGGGAAGCCTTGGGTAGGGCGGGGCTCTCCGAGCCCGCCGTTGGCCCGACCGATTTTCGTATCTCCGTCCGCGAACGGATGGCTCGGAGAGCCGTCCCTGCCCGATTCAGTCCTTTACGCAGTCCTCGACTCAGTCCTCCATTCTTCTTTCACTCCGCCTATGAAAATTGCATTCGTGGGCACCGGCGTGATGGGGAAGAGCATGGTTGCGAACCTGCTGAAGGCTGGCCACGAGGTCACGGTCTACACCCGCACCAAGGCCAAGGCCGATGACCTCTTCGCGCTGGGCGCCAAGTGGGCTGCCTCGCCAGCGGAGGCGGCTCAAGGCGTCGATGTCGCCATCTCGATGGTCGGCTATCCGAACGACGTCGAAGAAGTTTGGCGCGGTCCGCAGGGCTTCATGTCTTCGGCCAAGCCCAGCTGTGTGCTCATTGATATGACCACTTCGAGCCCGGCACTCGCTCGCTCGCTGGCCACCGAGGCTGCAGCCAAGGGCTTCGGCCCGCTCGACGCCCCGGTCTCCGGTGGTGATCGCGGTGCCCGTGAAGGCACGCTCACCATCATGGTCGGCGGGGCCCAGAAGGATTATGATTTCGCCGCGCCGTTGTTTGCTGCCATGGGTAAGACGATCGTGCTGCAGGGCGCACCGGGCACGGGCCAGCTCTGCAAGCTCGCTAACCAGATTGGCATCGCCTCTGGCATGATTGCGATGTCCGAGGCCTTGGCGTTCGCGCACGCGACGGGCCTCAACCTCGAGACCACCCTGCGTTCCATCTCCGGCGGCGGTGCTTCGAGCTGGGCGCTCCTCAATCTCGCTCCGCGCGTACTCAAGGGCGATTTCGC
>CAIKRN010000041.1 GCA_903829855.1 uncultured Opitutia bacterium | reverse complement strand
TGCTTTCCGAAGCCTTGTATGTCGACGCCACGGGCCTAATTCACAGCAACCGTTACATGGATGACACGGGTTCGATGCATACGGCTAAAACTCCGGCGGGCGGGCATCATTATATCCCAGAAGGCTTGGTGAACGCCGCGGAGATGGCCGAGGCAAAGAAGCGCGCGGCGGCCTTTAAGCCGAAGAAGGAAACACCCTAGTAAAACACCCTAGAAGTCATTCTTTGCCAGCGGGTCGGACGTGCTGAATATTCATCGTATGTCCCTCCGACTGATACCTTCGCAACTTCTCAGCAGCGACACGACCAAACCTTACGCGCGCCTGCTCAATGTCCGCCTGCAGTCCGGCCAGTGCTACCTGCTCAGTTCTGAGCTCTGGAATCTTTTGCCGTCCGATGACCCTGTCGTCTCCGTGGTCAATGCCAACAACCGGCCGATCTTCGCACCCGTCGAGCGCATCGAGCCCCCGCTAGGCGCGGTGAGCCGGAGTTAAACCCGCGAAGCCGCAGGCCTATGAGACCGGCGACAGGGCCACGACCTTCGCTTTCAAAGCTCTCGTCTCATCCTTAATCTCGCCCGTCGGGACATATGGTGTACCTATCTGAATGGTGACTCCCGTGCGGTAAAATGGCCACAGCAAGAATAGCAGGACGTTCTGCACGGTAATAGAGAATGACCCGATCCATGGACCAGGGTAACTGCCATATTGGAAATAAACGGGTACCACGGGTACCGCCGCTTGCTGCGCGATCCGGATGGCGCCGGTCTTAAAAGGTAATTCATTGTCACCCCGGGCTTCCACCAGGCCGGTCGGGCAAATCGCGACTGGCTCACCGCGACGCAACAGCGTCACGGCATCATCAATCGACACTTGAACGAAGCCTTTACGCGTGGCCCAACCCTTCAGAAAAGGAAAAGTAAAAACCTCCGGATGCACAAGGAGGCGGGCCGACGGACAAATCAAAGTGAACAACCAGACATCCCGGTAGCTGGCATGATTCGCGCAGAGCAAGGCCGCCCCCCTCGGCGCTTCGCCCACCACCTTGACCTTACCGATTGCTAACCAAGCCAAGAAGCGGGCAGGCTGGGGGACAAGGATCGCCGGAGCGGACATGTCATCCACCCTGCCCTGTAAGCCGAGACAAGCAATCCCGAGTCTCTGCTCGCTCTTAGGCCTGACTCGTTACTTCTTTTAGCTGAAACTCCTGGGCGGTGGGTGGGGTTTTATCCGTGCCCCCTAGATGATGAAACTCCCCATTCTTCCTACCCTTTTATTCTCCCTGGCAGCGCTCTCTGCCCAACAGACCCCGGCCACGGAACGCACCTTCCAGCAATACAAAGTCGAAGCAGAGAAAGGCGACCTAGCGGCCATCCATAAACTCGGCTGGTGCTTCGAGCATGGCTTTGGCACGAATCGTAATCTTCCTGAGTCGATCCGTTGGTATCGACGGGCGGCGGAAGAAGGCCACGCCGCTTCGCAGGAGGCCCTCGGCGAAGCCTACCTCCACGGCGAGGGCGTCCCCGTCGAGCACCTCGAGGCTGTCAAATGGCTGACTAAAGCCGCCCTGCAAGGTCGCGGGAACGCACAATTCGAACTCGCGGAGTATTACGGCGGCGGCCTGCAATACGTGAACTCAAAATACATCGAGGCTTACGCCTGGGCCCACCTATTTGCCAAGACCGAGCCTAAAGACGCCAAAACACCGCGCCATGAAGCCTTTGTGAAGTCGATCGACAATCAGCTCGTCGACCAACTCATGCTCGCCGATGCGAAGAAGCGCCTAGCTGAACTCGAGAAAGAATTAGCCGCTAACCTTGCACCAAAGCCGAAGGCTACGAACAAATAATTGGGCCGAGGCTTAGTATCTAGTCAACAAAAAGGCCGGCGATTTCGCCGGCCTTTTACTTATATCGAGTTGGACCCGTTCAGACGGTGGCCGACGGATTGACCGCTGGCTTGCTAATGCCGTCCTTGTCGGTGGCGCTGGCTTTCTTCGCACCGCCCTTTTCCGCGGCTTCTTCCGCGGCTTCACCTTTCTTATGATGGTGGTGCCGGCGATGATGATGCTTCCGGGGACGATCGGCATCATCGCCGTCGGGCTTCCGTTCGGTTTTGACGACGGGCGTGGGATCAACCGTGGTGGGATTCACGGGCGTGGTGATGGTCGAGGCGGCGTTCGCCGTAGCGACCATCAGGGCAGCTAGGGCGAGGAGGAATGGGAGTTTCATGGTTTGGGGTACGTAGATATAACCCCGGGGGCAGAACAGGAGTTGCGATGGGCGAAATAAAAGTGAAATTAAAGCCTCACCCCGTCATGCCCCTGCAGGCCTTCTTTCGCCTCCTGACCGCGCTTGCAGCCCTTCTACTGCTGGCTGGTTGCTCCCGCGATTTACTTGAGGCGGCGGAATCTGGCGACCTTCAGGCCCAATATGAGCTCGGCGCGGCTTTTGCCTCAGGCGACGGAGTTCCCCTCAACCTCCAAGAGGCTATCCACTGGTACCGGCAGGCAGCAGAAAAAGGCCATATCGCTGCCCAGCTGAATCTCGGCCTAGCCTATTCACGCGGCGAAGGCGTCGCGGCCGATCCGGTCGAAGCGGTCCGCTGGTACCGCAAAGCGGCCGACCAAGGCGACGCCGATGCGCAATTCAACCTCGCCTATGCCTACTCGCATGGCCGCGGTGTCTCCAAAGATCCCCTCGAAGCGAAAAAGTGGCTGCGAAAATCCGAAGGTCGTAAAGAGATCGAAGATCCGGATTAAGCCGCACATACGCGACTCTTGGATTTTTACTTGGGCGGCGCTGACTTAACGCAGTACACACTCCGCATTTACGGAAACTAAGGGTTTCTCTGTCCGCCCTGTCGCGTGGTCCATCGCACGGAAGATTCGCCCTAGCAGCTCGTAGCGTCGAGCATACAACGCCCGCTTATTCGGCTTAATCTCATTCCGCTCCTTCTGCCGCGGGGAAAGTGGCAGTTCATACCAGCCACCCTCAACAGGCACGCCTCCAGATTCGATCCAAAGCTGATCGTAACTGAAGCTTATCCGATTCCAGCGTGTCTTGATGAGGTGTTTCACATTACTCATGTGCGCGACGTCCCCCACGCCCAGCATGCGCACGACGCCGCGCGAAGCCAGATACCATTGCAGAGCAGCGACAGCGAGCGCCTTGGGTCGCAATCCATGCATCGCTTTGGTGGAAGATTTAATGGTGGCCGGAGAAGCGCCGTCGCCACCCTGCACCCCGCCGACATAGGCAACTAATCCTGCTTCCGTCTCTTCATACGAAAATGCGATCGAGGCGAGCTCGCCGCCATGACGCTCGCAGACGATGGAAAGGGAGAGTTCGCCCTCCCGCTTAAATCTCTGCTGGTGATTAATTTCAATGACGACGTCGCCCTCGTCCTCACCCAGCGCCTCCATCGCGAGCACCAAGTTCGCCCGGCGAACAAAGACATCACGCTCGAGCCCCGCATCACTGCGGATTCGTCCGTAGGTTTCCTTTAGCACTTTAAGGCGCCGCGAGGCTGTCCAATCTTTGTGGATGTAACCGCGCAATGGCTTGTACCAGACCAAGCGATCGGCATCACGAAAGGCTTCGTTGCCGGGACTATTCAAAAAACGCACCCACGCACTAAAAGTCGTGTGTTCGGCGAAGGCGTAGATTGATCTCCAGAAGCTGGTGCGATTCCGGTAGTAGGAAGACCTTTCTGTCGCCATGAGCCGCTTAGTCGTCTGCCAACAGAAACCGAAACAAGCCAGGCGCCCGGCAGGACCCATTCCTTCACTTATTTGTGACATCCTCGAAATAAACCACCCTGTTTGGCATAAATAAAACATAAAATGTCGTTTCAATGATAGTTTTTGCGGTGTCCAGGTACAAATAACCCAAAAACAGCCAAATTACCCTAGATTACTTCACCCAAGGGGATTCCGCTGCGCTTCAGGCCTCCGGCCCGATGCCTGCGGCATCGCCTGCTCGGCCTAACGGCCTTCGCCGAACCCGCGGGTTCTCATCCCTCTGGCGGGCGTCTTTCCGGCACCTTAACTTAACTGGAAAGGCAAGTCTT
>CAIKRN010000040.1 GCA_903829855.1 uncultured Opitutia bacterium | reverse complement strand
CTGAGAAAGTGGGATGCGGCTGACGCCGGGCAAGGAGCCGATAGGCTCAGCGACCTCACCTTCGGTGACGAAGAGCGGCTGGATGAGGTGGCGAGGTTCGACGACCGTTTCGCCGAGCATGGCACGTATGCCAGCCGTCGCACGGAGGCGTCGGAGGCGGACGGATTGATCGAGGGGGGCCGACATCAGTGGGTCTAGATAGGGTAACCCATGGGGCAGGGCAACGGCGAAGCCTTTGTCGGCAGGTGGGACGGGGAGCGGTGGGACACTTTGTCATATTGACCCGTCAGGGGCACTTTTGCCCGGGCTACCACCTTTGAAAATCAAATAAATATCGGGTTTTTCCGTTGGCACACGCCCTGCCAATAAGAGGACAGAACCTATCTACCAAAACAACATATGAGTAAAATCATCGGCATCGACCTCGGCACCACTAACTCCTGCATGGCCGTCCTGGAAGCAGGCGAGTCCGTCGTCATCTCCAACTCGGAAGGCGCACGGACCACGCCCTCCATCGTGGCCTTCACGAAGAACGGCGACATCCTCGTCGGCCAGGCCGCTAAGCGCCAAGCCGTCACTAACCCGAAGAACACGATCTTCTCAGCGAAGCGCCTCATCGGCCGCAAGTTCGCGGAAGTGAAGGGCATCGCTTCGAAGCTCCCCTACAAGGTCGTCGAAGGTAAGAACGGCGACGCCGCCATTGAATGTGAAGTCGACGGCAAGCCCCGCGTGTTTGCGCCGGAAGAAATCGCCGCCAAGGTCCTCGCCAAGCTCAAGGCCGACGCCGAAGCCTACCTGGGCGAAAAGGTCACGCAGGCCGTGATCACGGTCCCCGCTTACTTCAATGACTCGCAGCGCCAGGCCACCAAAGACGCCGGCACCATCGCGGGCCTCGAAGTGCTCCGTATCGTCAACGAGCCCACGGCGGCTTCGCTGGCTTACGGTCTCGACAAGAAGGGCGACGAAAAAATCGCAGTCTATGACTTGGGTGGCGGTACTTTCGACGTCTCCGTCCTCGAAATCGGTGGCGGTGTCTTCGAAGTGAAAGCTACCAACGGCGACACCGAGCTAGGTGGCGATAATTGGGACGAACGTATCATCCAGTGGCTGATTGATGGTTTCAAAATCGAATCTGGTATCGATCTCTCCAAGGACGCCATGGCTCGCCAGCGCCTCAAGGAAGAAGCCGAAAAGGCCAAGATTGCCCTGTCGTCCTCCAACTCGGTCGACATCAATCTGCCCTTCATCACTGCAGACGCTTCTGGCCCTAAGCACCTTAATATCACGCTCAGCCGCGCTCAGATGGAAAAGGTCTGCGACGACCTCTCCGAGCGCACCCGCAAGCCGTTTGAATCCTGCCTCAAGGACGCCGAACTCAAGATGGCCCAGGTCGATGAGCTCGTGCTCGTCGGCGGCATGACCCGTATGCCTAAGATCATCGAGATCGCCCGCAGCCTCGCCGGTAAGGAGCCCCATAAGGGCGTCAACCCGGACGAAGTCGTCGCCATCGGCGCCGCCATTCAGGCCGGTGTGCTCAAGGGTGATGTTAAGGACGTGCTCTTGCTCGATGTGACCCCGCTCACCTTGTCCATCGAGACCATGGGCGGCGTCGCCACGGCGATGATCGAACGCAACACCACCATCCCGACGAAGAAGTCCCAGACGTTCTCAACGGCTTCGGACAACCAGCCGGCGGTGGACATCGTCATCGTCCAGGGCGAACGCCCGATGGTGAAGGACAACAAGAAGCTCGGGACGTTCAAGCTCGACGGCATTATGCCCGCGCCCCGCGGCGCTCCGCAGATCGAAGTCACCTTCGACATCGACGCCAACGGCATCCTCCACGTGTCCGCTTCAGATAAGGGCACGGGTAAGGAACAGAAAATCTCCATCACGGGTTCTTCCGGTCTCTCCAAGGAAGAAGTCGAAAAACTCCGCAAGGAAGCCGAACTCTACGCCGAAGACGATAAGAAGACCCGCGAGCTCGTCGAAGCCCGCAATCAGCTCGACGCCGTGGTCTTCCAGGGCGAAAAGCAGATCAAGGATAACGGTGATAAGTTCCCGGGGGACACGAAGGCACAGGCTGAGGCCGCACTCAAGGAGGCGCAGGAGCTCCTGAAGAAGGAAGGCGCCACTGCCGAGGAATTCCAGAAAGCCCACGAGGCCCTGCTCAAGCCGTTGTCCGAAGCCGCTCAGGCAATTTACGCTGCAGCCGCCAAGGAAGGCGAACAGCCCAAGGCTGATGCAGGCGCGGGTGCAGGCCCGGCGGATGCTGGCGACGGCAAGAAGAAGTCCAAGGATGGCAAGGTGGTTGATGGTGACTTCGAAGTCGTCGACGACGGTAAGAAGTAAGCGCAGCGTAGCTGCGCAGGGATAGAGCCTGCGCTAGGGATAGGCTGATATATCAAAGGGCCGGAGTTGCCAGACTCCGGCCCTTTTGTTTACGGGGCTTTGACCACGGCGTTGATGCCGTTGGGCGTCATCGCAGCGGATTGCTGCCAGGTCTTGCCGTCAGCAGAGAAGAACATTTTTCCTGGCCAGGAGCTAGCGATGAAGCGTTGCCCATCTGTCCAGACGATCCGCCCAGGCGCCCGAATCGTAGAGGGCTGCCAGGTTTTTCCATCCGTCGATGTGAGGGTGACCTTGCCGCCGCCGGCGAGGAACTGTTTACCCGTCCACTGAATCCAATCCAGTTTTTCGTCCACCGGGCGTTCCTGCTTCAGCCAGTCTTTGCCGTCGACGGAAGTCACGATAGCGCCGTTGCCCACGGCGACGAAGAGTTTGTTGCCGAAGGCCAATGAACGCAGCTGGGGAAGGTCGGCCCGGAAGTCGACCTTGGTGCCGTCCGTCGTGCGCATGCACCAAAAGAATTCCTTCTTGGCGCCCGCTTCGCCCATGAAGACATAGACGCCGTTGCCATAGGCACCTTGGCGGAACCAGAGCGCCCAGCTCGGAATACCTTCGGCTTTGGCCTGTCCGCCTTGGGTCCAATTGGTACCGTCATCGGAAAACCAAAGCGTGCGATCAGGGCCACCGGCAATGAAACGCTTGCCCGCATAGACGAGCGGGCTGACTCGGAAGGGGAGCTTCTTGACCTCGGTCCATTTGACGCCGTCCGGCGAAGTTAGGATGTGGCCCGCTTGGGTGTCGCGGCTCCAGCCGCCACCGCCGACGACCACGAACTTGCCCGCACCGTACGCCGCGCTGATCAGGTTATTGCTATCATCTTTCCCATCGACGCCCCATTCCTCGGTAATCTCCCACTTCAGGCCATCGTGCGAAATCATGCGCCGACCACCATACCCAGCGGCCACCCAAGTCTCGACCGCGAAGGTCTGTAAGGCCGCTAGGCTGACGAGTAGCGCGAGTCGCATGCGTTAAGCGAGTTCGAAGCCTTTGATACTGCGAGCATTGCTGCTGCCGAATTTCTCGAGGCCGACGTCCATCCGGTGCGCAATCTGCACGAAAAGATTGGCGAAGCGGGCGTTGTCGTTGCCCTTGCCGCCGGCGACGACGTGCTTGCCGTGACGGAAACCGCCTCCTGCGAGGATGAGGGGGAGGTCGCGCGAGCTGTGTGAGCTGGCGTTGCCGAGATTACTTCCCGCCATGACAATCGTGTTGTCGAGCAAGGTTCCGCGGCCTTCCTTGACGCCCTTGAGGAGCCCGAGGAGTCGGCCGATTTCATTGAACTCCGCGCGTTCGATGAGGCGGAGTTCTTCGATTTTGGTCTCGTCCTGGCCGTGGTGGGAGAGGTTGTGCCACTCGTGCGTGACCCCTTCAATCTTCGGGCTATTGCCGCCGCCCGCGCTGTAGGTGATGAAGCGGGTGGAGTCCGTCTGGAAAGTGAGGGCAATTAAGTCATGCATCAGGCGAGTCTTCGCGATGATGTCGTTGCGATCGGTGATGTCCGTGGGCGGCTTGACGTCGACTTTCGGCTTCGGGCGGGTCGCCCAGGCCGAAGATGAGAGCAGGCGTGCTTCGAGTTCGCGGACGCTGGTGAAGTACTGGTCGACCTTCTCTTTATCCCGCGGGCCAAGGTTGGCATTCATCTTCTTCGCTTCGCCGTTGAGGGTGTCGAGGATGCTGCGCCCGCGTTGCAGGTCGCGGAGCTGGCGCTGGACCTCGGTGGGGCTGCCGTTGACGAACAGGAGCTGGAAGAGGCGCGAAGGCGTCGACTCGGCCGGAAGGTTGACGCCGTTCATCGTCCACGAGAGTGAGCCATTGGAACCAGCGGAGAGCGCGAGGGAGGTGAAGCGTGTGTCTGGGCTAAGTTTCTGCACCAGCAATTGGTCGAGCGAGATGGTGTTGCGGAAGCCGGGCAAGCCAGGGTGTTTCGCAGATGTCAGCCAGGTGAGCTCCGAGGTGTGGCCGTCGGCGCCATTCTGTTCATCGTGTGAGATTCCCGAGAAGACGGTGAAATCCTTGCGGTGGGCTTGGAGTGCTTCGAGGTAGAACGAGGACACGTAGTCGGCGCCTTCTTCCTTCGGCACAAGTAGGGGGACGTGGAAGCCGAGGCTGTAATTCATCGCCAAGAAGCGCCGAGGTTGAGTCGTCGCGGCGCGCGTCTCCGCGGCATTAGCGAAGCTGGGGACCATGGCCTCGAGCCAGGGCAGCGTGAGGAGCAAGCCCGTGTTGCGTAGGAAAGCGCGCCGGTCGAGGCGTGTCTTGGTGGCGATGTGTGGGGCGTTCATTTGTTTAAAAAGATTTCGCTCTGGACGATGCCATGGATGAGATCGCGCAGGCCATTACCGTGCGTGAAGGTCTCATGGGTAATGCGTTCGAGTTCGGTGCGATCGGAGAAACCCATCGCCCGGCCGCTTCCGTAAGCAGCGAGCTTGCGCGCCAGGGCGAGGGTGAAGGTCTCGGGCTTCGCGAGCAGGACTTTTTGTTTGAACTCGCTGAGGTTGGTGAAGTTCTTGCCGTCGGCTGTGGTGCCAGAGGCATCCACGGGCGGCCCAACGCGCCATTGGACGCGTTTGATATCGGGGGGTGACTTGAACTGCTTGCCTAGGCTGCGGTAGTTCGTCTGCCAGCCACCCTCGACGTCGTAGTTCTCCAAGGCGAAGCCAGGCGGGTCAATCTTGGCGTGACAGCTGTTACAGCTTTCGATGGTGCGGTGTTTCTCGAGGGACTGGCGCAAGGTGGTCGCTCCACGGATATCGGGTTCGACGCCAGGAATGCCGGGCGGCGGCGGCGGCGGCGGGGTGCCGAGGATGCGATCGAGTACCCACGCACCGCGGACAACGGGTGACGTGTTGTTTCCGTTGGCGGAGACTTTCAGGATGCTGGCGTGCGTGAGAATGCCACCGCGGTGGAATTCGGGCTTGAGCGCGACTTTTCGAAACGCGACGCCCTCGACGCCAGGGATGCCGTAGTGCCGGGCGAGACGGTTATTTAAGATCGTCCAATCGGAATCCAGAAAGTTGGTCGTATTGAGATTCTTCGCGAGAATCTCGGCGAAGAAGCGGCGCGTCTCTTCCACCATGGCTGACTTCAATGCGTCGTCGAACTCGGGATAAAGTTGTTTATCCGGGGTCGTGAGCTCGATATTTCGCAGGGAGAGCCATTGGTCGGTGAAGTCGGAGACGAAGCGCTGGGAGCGGGGGTCGGCGATGAGCCGGTCAGTTTGGGCGCGGAGGGTGGCGGGTTTGAGCAGGGCCCCACTTTCGGCATTAAGGCGCAGTTCGGCATCGGGAGCGGTGCCCCAGAGCATGTAACTGAGACGGGAGGCGACGGCCCAGGCGTCGAGGCGTCCGGATTGCTCATGGAAATAGAGGTTAGTCGGCGAGCAGAGTATCGCGGTGTAGGCGGTCATCAGTGATTCCTCAAAGGAGGAGCCGCTCTTGAGTTCGCTTTCAAAAAGTTTGATGTAGGGGTCAGCCTGGTCGGCGGCTGATTTTTCCCGTGAGACGCG
>CAIKRN010000039.1 GCA_903829855.1 uncultured Opitutia bacterium | reverse complement strand
CCGACGCGGTAGTCGGCGCCGGCGAGGGCGGCGAGATCGCCTTCATAAGTGGCGTCGATGAAAGCCTTGGCGTCGATCGTGGTGCGGCCTGAAGACGTTTCGATTGTCACCGACGTGAGCTTCTGCTTCGGGCCGAAGGCCTTGGGCATGGCGCCGTCGAGGCGGCGACCGGGGGTGGCTTGGCCGTTCGGAGTGCGTGCTTCGATGATACGGGCGCCTTCGATGAGTCGCACGTTCTTTTCGGCCGTCAGCAGTTGGCGGAAGACCAGTTCAGCGACCTTGGGCTGGAACATGTTGCCGTCCTTGCAGAGCTTCAGTTCCTGAGAGCCGGCTCCGTAGGTCTTCTTGTAATGTTCGACCACCAGGCTCTTGAATTCGACGTAGAGGCCGCCGACGGCACCAGTCTTACGGATGTCGGTATTGGTTAGTCCGCCCGACAAGATGCCGCCGACGTGACGGGATTCCTCGATCAGGACTACTTTGGCGCCCGAGCGGGCCGCGGCGACTGCGGCGGCGACACCGGAAGGAGTGGCGCCCACGACCACAACGTCCGACTGCTCAGCGGCAGCGGCGAGGGCGAGGATGGTGCAGAGCAGCGTAGTGAGCGACCGCATCAATCTTAGCCCCAGTATTGGGTGGTCTTGCGCTTGAGGAAGTCGGCGCTGCGGCGGAGCTGGTCGATGCCGTCGACGCCGTCCTCGATGCTGATCCACCCGTCGAAGCCGACGCGCCTGAGCTCGGTGAAGATGGCGTCGTAGTCGTTGAGTCCCTTGCCGATCTCGCCGTGGCGGAGGCGCTTGGCGTAACCGGCGGCGCCGCCTTCTTCCTTTCGGAGGTCCTCAAGGGTGCCTTCGATCAGATAACGGTCCGAGGCGTGCATGGTGACGACGCGGTTCGAGACGCGCTTGAGCAGTTCGATAGGATCGTCGCCCGCGATGTAGGCGTTGCTGGGGTCGTAGTTCACGCCGAAGCCGTCGGAGGGCAGGGCGTTCACCAAGGCGCAGAAGACGTCCATCTTCTGGGCGAACTCGGGATACATCCAGAAATCGTCCTTGTAGTGGTTCTCGAGGATGAGCGTCACGCCGCGTTCCTTGGCATAAGGGATGCAAGCGATGATGCTCTCAGCCGCGAGACGCACGCCTTCGGCGTCGGTGAGTTCGGGGCGGCGCTGGCCGCTGAGGACGCGGCAGTAGGAGCCACCGAGCGCGTGGGTCATGTCGATCCAACGCTTCTGCTTGGCAATCTCAGCGTCGCGGAAGGCTTTGTCCGGGTGCGTGAAGTCGGGCGAGCAGCACATCATCGGGATGGACATCCCAAGGTCGGCGACCTGGCGGCGGAAGGTCGGCCAGTTGGACTCGTCGGCCATCTCGATGAACCCGGCGTAGAACTCCAGGCCTTGGACGTCGAGCGTGGCGGCGAGTTTAAACCACTCGGAGAGTTTCATGGTGCCGTCTTTGCAGAGGGCATGCATGTAAGCCTTCGGGAACGCGGCGATCTTCGGCATGGTCAGGCTTTCTGTCCTGGCAGGTTTTCTGGATCCTTCGGCGGGTTGCGGCCGATGAAGGGATGCTGTTCCAGTTCGACGACTGAGCCGCTGATCGGGCCGGCTTCGTCGGCGAGCCAATAGATGGCCGCCGCAGCAATCTCCTCCGGCGTAATCAGTCGACCGGAGGGCGCGTAGACGCGAGGCAGGTCGGCATACCAGTCTTCCTTGAGGCCGTGTGACTTCTTACGTTTGGATTCGTTCTCCGTGAGCACCCAGCCCGGGTTGATCTGGTTGACGCGCACGCCATTGAGGCGATGCAGCGTATCACCGAGATTGCGTGTCAGGGTCATCAGGGCGCCCTTGGAGACGCTGTAGGGAAGGAGGTTCGGTTCGCCCGAGTAGGCGTTGACGCTGCCGATGTTGAGCACCGCGCCACGGGCCTTGGATAGGTGGGGCAGGGCGGCCTGGATGAGCAGGAACGGGACGACCGTGTTCACCGCGAGCATTTTGTGGAAGAAGGCGGCATCGGTCGTCTGGATATTACCTTGCGCCATAAACGCCGCGTTGTTCACCACGCCGTCGAGCCGGCCGTAAGTCTTCATTGCGAGGTCGACCAAGCGCTGCGGGCAGCCCGGCGAAGTCAGATCCTCGATGTGGACGATGCCGTTGGTCGCGCCGATCTCGGCGAGCGTCTCGGTGGCGAGATCCTTCTCGAGTCCGTGGATGACGACCTTGGCGCCTTCGCGTACGCAGCGCTTGGCGATGGCCTTACCGATGCCGGTCGTGCTGCCGGTGATGATGATGACCTTGTCTTGAAGGCGCATGCTCAGACGGGCTTGAGGACGGACTTCACGACTTCGCCCTTGTGCATCTTCTCGAAGGCGGTGTGCCAGTCGGTGATGGGCCAGACGCCGCCGATGATTGGCCGGACGTCGAACTGGCCGCTGGCCATGAGGGCGATGACGCGTTCCCAGATTGGCCAGTTATGGCTGAAGCTGCCTTGGAGCGTGATGTTCTTCTGGACGAGCGGATCGAGGTTGAAGCCGAGCGGCTGCGGACCCCACCCGACCTTGCTGACCCAGCCGGCGGGGCGGACGATATCGAGGGCGATCTTCAAGGTCGCCGAGGCGCCGGCGGCGTCGATCACGCCATCGCAGCCGAGGCCGTCGCGCTGCTGAGCCCAAGGCTTGGCGTCGCCGATGATGACTTCGCAGCCATACTGCTTGGCGATCGCGAGACGGTGCGCGTCTTGCGGGAGGCCCACGATGGCGACTTCGGCGCCGCACTGCTTGGCCATCGCCGCGCAGAGGATACCGATCGTGCCGGGCCCGAGGACGACCACGCGGTCGCCGGGTTCGATGCGGGCATTTTTCACGACAGCGTTATAGGCGACGCAGCAAGGCTCGGTGAGGCAGGCTTGTTCGAAGGGGAGGGCGTCGGGTACCGCGTGCAGGATGCGTTGCGGGACGCGGACGTACTTGGTCATCGCGCCGTTGACGCCGTAGCCGAAACCCTTGCGGGTCGGGTCGAGGTTGTAGAGCCCGCGGCGGCTCATCGGGTTGTTGGCAGAAATGATCGCGGCGGTCTCGCTGACCACGCGGTCGCCTTCCTTCCAGCCTTCGACCTTCTTGCCCAACTCGACGATGCGGCCGGCGAATTCGTGGCCGAGCACGACGGGATAGTTGACCGGCCAGGAGTGGTCGGCCGTCCACTGGTGGAGGTCGCTGCCGCAGACGCCGACGTTGGCGACTTCGAGCAGGACGTCTTCTTCACCGATGATGGGTCGGGCGATCTCGCGGATCTCGACGGAGCCCTTTTCGGGGGCGAAATTAACGACGGCGGGGGAGGACATGAGAGAGTATGGAGTATAGAGTATGGAGTATAGGGGGAAAGTTAGCGGCCGACTTTGACGTCGCCGTAGGCGTGGACCTTTTGGCAGATGAGGCGCAGGGAAGACTCTAAGTCACCCGAGGCGGTCTTGAAGGCATCGGCATCGATCGTCAGCGGAGCGCCGAGGACGACGAGCGGGGCGCCGTATTCCGGGCAACGCACCGCCTGTTCGAGGGTGAGGCCACCGACGGCTTGGACGGGCACGTTGACCGCTTGGACGACTTCGCGGAGCTGGTCCATCGGGCTAGGCATGCGGAGTCCGCGTGCAGCGATACCGCGGCGTTCGTCGTAGCCGATGTGGTGGATGACGAAATCACAGTCCAAGTCTTCACAGAGCTTAGCGCCCGCGACCATGTCGGGGCAGCCGAGGTTATCACCCATGACCTTGGCGCCGTGGTCGCGTCCGGCTTTCACAATCACCTTTAAGGTCTCCTCGTGGGCGCGGGCCATCACCACCACATGGGTGGCGCCGGCCTTGGCCATCATCTCTGCTTCAAGGTAGCCGCCATCCATGGTCTTCAAATCTGCCACAATCGGGGTGTTCGGGAAGGCTTTACGCAGGGCGCGGACGCCGTGGAGGCCCTCGGCGAGGATAAGGGGGGTGCCCGCTTCCAGCCAATCTACCCCAGCTCGCATG
>CAIKRN010000038.1 GCA_903829855.1 uncultured Opitutia bacterium | reverse complement strand
GTCGGCTGAGCTGCAGGCGGCCACCCCGACACTTTCCGAAATGACTAAGGTCGCCTTGCAGCGACTCAGCGCAGCGCCGGGAGGCTTTTTCCTCATGGTGGAGGGAGGTCGGATTGACCATGCCGCCCATGGTAACGACGGCGCTGCGGCCATCCGGGATCAAGTCGCTTTCGATGAAGCCATCGCCACGGTCCTCGCTTTCATCGGTAAGCACCCAGACACGTTGCTGATCATCACGACCGACCATGGTACCGGAGGCTTCAACGTGAACGGTCTCGGCAGTGAAGATTTTGATACCACCGTTCCTTCTTACGCTGAATCCTCGCCCGCCTTTGATCGCCTGTCCGGCTTCAAGATGTCGTTGGAAGTGCTTAAGGCTGAGACGAAGGGATTTTTACCAAGCGACTTCCTCGCCGCAGCCGAGAAGGTGACGGGATTGAAGTTTAAGCCCGCCGATCAGGCGAAAATCATCGACGCCAAGACGCTTTCAGCGGCTTTGATGAAGTACACTTCAATCGGCTGGACGAGTAACAACCACACGGGTGAGATGGTCGAGTTCTGCAGCTACGGTCCCGGCTCTCAACTTTTCACGCCACACCTTCGCAATGATCAGGTGCACGCGAAGCTACTGCAGGCGACCGGGGTATCCTGAGCATCGCTATATTAGCCAATAAAAAGGGCGTCCTTCCGGACGCCCTTTTGTTTAACCCAGTGGGGTTGGCTTAGAGCTTGTTGTACTTCACTCCGCAGCCGTAGGGCTTAGAGTTAGTCACTTCAGGCTCTTTTCCTTCCTTCACGGCCTTGACGGCGGCGAGGACGTAGTTGGTGGACTTGTCGAGGTCGGCAGCCGGGGTGCTCACCTTGCCGCTATCCACCGCGCCTTTGTAGACGACCACGCCCTTGCCATCGATGACGAAGCAGGTTGGAGTGACTTTGGCGTCGAAAGCGCGACCGATGCTCTGATTGGTGTCCTGCACGAGGGTGCCAGGGTAGTAGGTGCTGCTTTCTTTGATTTCAGCTCCGTTGGTGTTGATGATCAGCCAAGCACCGCCGCTGGCGATGACCTGCTTCTGGTATTCCTGCATCTTGCCGGCGTCGTAGAACTTCTTCACGACTGGGCAACCAGGGTTGTACCATTCGAGGACAACCGTCTTTCCCTTGTAGTCGGCGAGGCTGACGGTCTTGCCGTCGAGGGTCTTGCCGGTGAAGTCAGGAGCAGGCTTGCCGACTTCAGCAGCCGCGAAAGCAGCCACGGCGGCGAAGCACGCGAGGAGGGAGGATAGGATACGCATGTGGGTGGTGGGGGTAGGAGGGTAGTTGTAGGGGTCGGCTCACAGGTTTCAACCCCTTCAACGTGTTTATTTCCAATTTTAACAATAAACCTGCATCTTTTACGGTTAATTGACTCGCGGGTTGCCAAATTGAACGAAAACCACGAATTAAAACGTGTCTATGGCTGACGCCCGTTCCATCGCCTTGGTTTGCGCCAACGAAGCTTCCCTTTGGGAGGAGCTCCGTTCTCGTGCTAAAATCGTCGCTCTGGCTGAGCCGGCCCTGGCCCCGATGCTTCATCGTTATGTACTGGACCGTGATAGCTTCGGTGCAGGAATCGTGCAGCGTCTGGCGGAGCGTCTGGCCCCCTCTGGCCATGATGTCTCGGTGATTTTGCGGGTGCTAGGTGAGGCGGTCGCCTCCGACGCCGAGGTCCTCTCTCAGATGAGGGCGGATATTCGCGCTACGCTTGAGCGCGATCCGGCAACAGAGCACGCCTTAATTCCGTTCCTTTGGTTCAAGGGGTTTCATGCGATTTCAACCCATCGCCTCGCGCACGTCCTCTGGAAGGCCGGCCGCAAAGAACTCGCCACGCATTTACAGTCTCTTTCCTCGGAGCATCTCGCCGTCGATATTCATCCGGCCGCCCGCTTCGGCGTCGGCATCCTGCTCGATCATGCCACGGGCTTCGTCGCGGGTGAGACGAGCGTCGTCGCCGATAATGTTTCTTTTCTGCATGAGGTGACGCTTGGGGGCACGGGTAAGGCTCGGGGCGACCGTCACCCGAAAATCCGCTCCGGCGTGCTCGTCGGTGCTGGGGCCAAAATTCTCGGTAATATTACCATCGGTGAAGGCGCCAAGATTGGGGCCGGCTCGGTGGTGCTTAAGGATGTCGCTCCGCATACGAGTGTGGCGGGCGTACCTGCCGTGGTCATCGGCCAGACTAATGTCGACGCGCCTGCGCTCGACATGGATCACTCGCTCTGAGTTATGCCTCAGTCTCATTCAGCGCAGGATCGTCCCGGTGACGCCCGCGTCTTGGATTGTCTCTACCGGGTCGGTGCCTTTGTGAATGAGACCGAAGATCCCCACGAGGCGCTCGACTTCATTTTAGCGGAGATTGTCCGAACGCTGGGTGCCTCAAGTGCGTCCATTGCGCTGGTCGAGCCCGCCACGGGTGCGCTTCGAATTGAAGTTAGCAACGGCCTTGACGATCAATCCGCTACCCAGGTGATTGGGCAAGGGCAGGGCATCACGGGTTGGGTGGCACTCTACGCTAAGCCGCAGCGGGTCCCCGATGTGTCCAAGGATCAGCGTTACGTCGAAATCCGGAAGGGGATTCGCTCCGAGCTCGCCGTGCCGATGGAGCTCATGGGCAATGTGATTGGGGTCGTGAATTGCGACTCCGACCGCCTCGATGCTTTTACGGAACAGGATGTAGCGTTTCTCGCGCTGCTTACCAATGAGGCCTCTAAGGCCGTCGGCCGTATCTGGTTGCTCCGTCAGCTGCGCTCCAAGGCCGCGCAGCTCGAAGCCTTGGTGAAGGCGGCCCAAGGTCTCGCGCGGGAACGCGATGAACCAGGTATTTCGCAGGATCTTGCGCGGCATACGCGCGGGCTGCTCGGCGCGCGCGCGTGCGCCTATTATAAATTAGTCGAGGATGTCCTCTTGCTGAAAAGCCTCGATGGCGACTGCGCGGACAGTGTGCTGACCCCAAGTATCGGCTTAAATCAGACTTCTTTGGGAACGGTGGTCAGTCGTGGTCGTCCGGTGGTGGTCCCGCTGGCGGGGAAGACGGAAGAGCACCTCTTCGAAAAACTTAGCGAGCCGATTGCCTCTTCGTCGCTTCTGGCCGTGCCCGTGCGTTATGAGGATGAGACCTTTGGCGTCGTGCTCTGTGTTGCCATGGGGGCCTACCGTTTTTCTGATGACGACAAGCATCTGGTGACGGCGCTTTCTTCTTTCGGTGCTTCCTCCATCCAGAACGCCCGACTTTACGCGAAGGTCTTCTCGGTCGAAGAAGGCCTGCGTCGCAGCGAACGATTGACCGCCCTCGGGCTACTCTCCGCTGAGGTCGCCCACGAGATCCGCAATCCACTGACGGTAATGAAACTTCTTTCAGATACGTTGTCGCAGGGCTTGGCGGCGGACGACCCGCGGATGGAAGACTTGGGTGTCATGCGTGAGAAAATCGCTTATATGGAAGGTGTCGTCTCGCGCGTGCTCGGCATGAGCAAGGCGCAATCCGGCGCATTCCGATCGGTCGACCTGCGTCAGGCATCAGAGAACTCCGTGTTACTTCTCCGGCTGAAGCTGCAACAACTTGGCGTTAAGGTGTCCATTGACTCGCCGGGTGAGTTGCCGTTGGTGCAGGGGCACCCTGGTCAGATCCAGCAGGTATTCCTCAATCTGATGATGAACGGCGTGCAGGCCATGGTCGGTGGAGGGTCGCTCCAGTTGCGTCTCGGCGTTGAGCCTGGTCCGCAGGGAGAAATCGTCACGGTGCGAATTATCGACACCGGCGCAGGCATCCCCGCCGAAATCCTCCCCAAGATTTTTGAATCGTTCTTCACCAGCCGCGAAGATGGCACGGGGCTTGGTCTGGCCATCGTGAAGCGCATCCTGCGCGATCACCGGGGCGATATTATCGTGGAATCGTCCGGCCCCGACGGAACTACCTTCAAATTTTGGATTCCCGTCGCGAAGTAAGCCAGGCTTTGGCGGCTTTATAGACGATGGGGAGGAAAGAAACCGCGATGACCGACCCGGTCACGACGCCGAGGTTCTTGGCGAGCGGGGTTCCGCCGATGACGTGGCCGAGGCCCACGAGCGAGGAAATCCAGATAACCGCCCCGAGAATATTCCAGTAAAGGAAACGCCCGGCGGGCATCTTTCCCATGCCCGCGACGAAGGGAACGAAGGTGCGAATGACGGGAATGAATCGTGCCATGACAAGTGACGTGGCGCCTTTGTCGGCATAATAGGTGCGCGCGGCTTCAAGATAGCGACGCTTGTAGAGCCATCCATCCTCCCATTTTTCGACCCGCTCGCCGAATTTGAGACCGAGCCAGCGTCCGACCTGATTGCCGATTATCCCTGCAATGGTCAGGCTGATCGTCACAGTCCATGGGTTGAGTAGGGCGCCCCGATGGGCTTCGATGTTCGGAGCGGTGAGTACGCCGGCTACGACAATCATAGAATCTCCGGGCAGGAAGAAGCCGAACAAGAGTCCCGTCTCGGCGAAGACGATGAGACACATGACCGGAATGCCGCCGATGCTAATCATCTCTTCGACGTTGGACAGCGACTGCAGTGCTGTCTTTATTTGAACAAACCAGGAGTCCATACCCGATAAAAGGACTTTCAAGTTGGCTTGGCAATGACCTTGAACGTCCGCTGCTTTGTCTGCACGGTAGGTGGGTCGCATGTCGCCTGAATTCGAATCCGCCGCCGTCACCCTTCGCCGCTCTGCGTTACAGCATGGTTTGGCTGGCGAAGCAGCCCTTGAGGGCGAGTTCCTGCCGCGGGCGAAACTCTTCATCCAAGTGGCTCGCGATATCCAGCTCGCCGCTCATCGGGCCGGCGCCCCCGGTGGCGAAGTCGCCAAGTTACGTTCCGATGCCATCGACATTCTGATTGAAGCGCTTTTCCTGCGTGCGGGACCCGCAGCGGCTACCATTTCGTTGGTCGCTACCGGTGGTTACGGTCGCGCCGAACTTTGTCCGCTGAGTGACATTGATTTACTGGTCTTAGTGCCACGCCATTCGGCCGCCATGAAAGCCCTCGTGGAGACAATTCTCTACCCGCTTTGGGACCTGGGATTGAAGGTCGGCCAGTCCGTCCGCACGGTCACGGAATCGACCAATTACGCGAAGGACGATCTTCATCTGCACGTCGCCTTGCTTGAGACACGTCACCTTTGCGGTTCAGCCGAACTCTACGCCCAGCTTGAGTCCAAGACGGCGGCACTCCTTGCTGGACAGGCTTGGCGTCCGTTCGCCCGAGCGATTGTCGAATCGCAGCGCAAACGTCGTGAAAAGGCAGGCGGAAGTGCCTACCTGCAGGAGCCCGATCTCAAGAATGGCGTCGGTGCCCTCCGCGACGTCCAAGGCTGTATCTGGATAGCACGCACCGCTCGTAATGGGGTCGGCAATGCTGGATTGGCTTCCTCGGGTTTCCTGCCTTCGGTGGATCTGCAGAAGTTTGAAGAGGCGAAGGCCGTCCTCCTGCGTCTACGCTGTGAACTCCATTTCCAGGTGACTCGTCCGACCGAGCAACTTTCGCTCGAACGTCAGGACCTGATGTCGGAATCCCTCGGCTATCCAGGTACGTTGACGGAACGTATCGGCGCGATGATGCGCGAATATTTCGACGCCGCGGATCACGTCCGTCGATGCGCCCAAATTGTCGAAGGTGCCGTGATGAGCGAACCTGAGCCCGAAGGGTGGGGTGCCCCCTTTGTGATGGATGGTCTGCGGGTAGTTCCGGGTGGTACGATCTCGGCCCAACATCGACTCGTCTTTGAGGAGGACCCTGGTCGCTTGGTGCGCCTCTTCCGGATTTGTCAGATCCATGAGGCTCGGCCTGACCGCGCCCTTTCCCTCTTGGTGCGTGAACGCGCCCATTTACTTACGCCCACTGTCGCCGCCTCGGAGGAATCTTCCAGTGCCTTGCGGGCGATGCTGACCGAGGGGGGGCGGGTGTATCCCGCCATCAATGCGCTCCGTGAGCATGGCTTGCTTTACCGTCTCGTGCCCGAATTCGCGGGGCTGCATTGTTTAGTCCAGTTTGAATTTTATCATCGGTGGACAGCTGATGTACACACCCTGCGTTGCTTGATGGAGCTAGATACCATCTACGCCGCGGCGACGCCGGTTGACCAGCGCTACCGCGAGGTGGTGCTCGGTTCCGAGGCCCCCTCGCTCCTCTATGCGATTCTCTTCCTCCACGATATTGCAAAGTCTGGGGGGATTGAAGGCCATGCCGTCCGGGGCGTGCCCATTGCTGAGGTGGTGTTGGAGCGTCTGGGCTTCGACGTCCGCGAGCGTGAAATCGCCGCTGGGGTCATTCTGCATCACTTGCTGATGGGGCTTTACTGGCAGCGCCATGATATTGATGACCCGGCCAACATTGACCGCTTCGGTCGCTTGGTCGGCGATGAGCAGGTGTTGCGCAGCCTTTTCGTCCATACGCGGTGTGACGCGCGGGCCACCTCACCTGATCTCTGGACAGACTTCAAGGACGGCCAGCATTGGACGCTCTATCGTCGCACCCTTGCTCGTCTCGCTGGAGGTGCGGAAATTGATCATGCCGCCGTCATCGCCGAACTTCGCACCGAGACGACCGCCATTGTGAAAGATCGCGTGCCCGAGGATGAGCTCATCGCTCACTTCTCGACGATGCCGCAAGGGTATTACCTGCACGCTGCGCCCGAGGATGCGGCCCATCATTTGCTGATGATCCATCAGTTGATTGCTTCGGTCTCGGAGGCTGACGCTGAAGTTTCCCTCCGTCCGATCGTGGAATGGCATGATGATGTCGGCTCGGCCCAGTCTTCGGTCACGGTGGTGACGTGGGATCGGGCGGGGTTATTCAGCCGGATGGCTGGTGCCTTTGCTGTGGCCGGGATTAATATTGTTTCGTGTCGGGCTTTTTCACGTGAAGACGATGTCGCCATCGATTTTTTCAAGGTCGTGCTGCCCCTCGGCAAGGAGCCGCAATCGAAGGAGCGCTTCACGGCTGCCCTCGCAAAATCCCTGCTCGAGGGCACGGATTTGTTGGATGATGTGTCGGCGGAAGAAGCCCGCTCGATCTTGACGGCTCCCCGCCGGAAAGCCCAAGTGCCCCTCGCCGCCAAGGTCGAGGTCTACTTTGAAGAGGAGCTTCTTCGGACGGTGGTGGAGATTCAATGTAACGACCGACTCGGACTGCTGTTTCACGTTGGTCGAGCGATTCGTGAGGCCGGCTACACCATCACTTTTGCCAATATCTCGACGGAACAAGGCTTTGCCCTAGATACGTTCTACCTAGTGCCCGAGCGTGGTCTCACCACCGACCCGCACCCGCCTGAAACCCTGGCCGAAGCCTTGCGCGGGCAGGTTTCCTAAATTCCTCCCCCCTTGCTTTAGGCTGAAAATCCCCCAAACTCTGGGGGGTACTGCCATGCCTAAGCTTCTCTCCATCCTCGCCCCCCTCCTTGCTGCTTGCGCCGCCGTTGCGGCTACCGAGCCTGCCGCCTCACCTTCTAAGCCCATGTCCAACGCACCCAAACTCGAAAAAGCCACTTACGGCGCCGGTTGCTTCTGGGGGGTCGAGTATCAATATGCGAAAATCCCGGGGGTCATTTCCGCGGTTAGCGGTTATGCCGGTGGTAAGATTGACAATCCGACGTATGAGGATGTCTGCTCGCACACCAGCGGCCACGCTGAAGTCATTGAGGTGACCTTCGATCCTGCCAAAGTCTCCTTCAAGACGCTGACGGAATATTTCTTCCGGATGCACAATCCCACTCAGGTCGATCGTCAGGGGCCTGATCGTGGCGACCAGTATCGTTCGGTTATCTTCACCCACTCGGCAGAACAGAAGCAGATCGCTGAATCGATTAAGAATGCGCTCACGGCGGCTAAGGTCTATGATCAGCCGATTGCCACGAAAATCCAGGATGCCCCGAAGTTCTGGCGCGCCGAGGAGTATCATCAGCGTCATTATCAGCTCCGCGGTACGAAGCCGTACTGCCACTTGGTGCCGTTCGCCGAGGAGAAGTAATCTTCGTGGCTGAGCGGCGATCTGGGTCGGATGAAGCGCTCCCTGGCTTGGGCCAAGGCGTGCCCGATGCTATCCCTGCTCGTCGTCGGCCGCTGGCCGCACGGATGCGCCCGCGCAATCTGACGGAAGTTGTGGGTCACGCTGGGTTGCTCGGCGAAGAGGCACTCCTCCCGAGGTTGATCCAGGCCGACAATTTCGGGTCCTTGCTTTTTTACGGCCCCCCCGGTTGCGGGAAGACCACCCTCGCTGAAGTCATCGCTGCGGAAACGGACTCTTCCGTGGTGCGGGTTAATGCGGTTCTCTCTGGAGCGGCCGAGTTACGGGAAGTGCTCGCGGAGGCTCGCCGTAACCCTTCGCGCAAGACGGTACTCGTGGTCGATGAAATCCATCGCTTCAACAAGGCGCAGCAGGATTTATTGCTCCCCGATGTAGAGGCGGGCGTTGTTCGACTCATTGGATGCACGACGCATAATCCCGGTCTCTACGTCGTGCCGGCCTTATTGAGTCGCAGTCATTTGTTTCGTCTGGATCCGCTCTCGGTCGAAGAGATTGCGACCTTCCTTGGCACCGCCTTGGCTGATGGAGAGCGCGGCCTGGGGGCGCTCGGCATCAAAGCTTCCGCTAAGGTTTTGCAGCAGGTGGCCGAAATGGCCTCGGGCGATCTCCGTCGCGCCCTGAATTGCCTTGAGACACTCGTGCTGTCGGCTCCGGCACTCGGCACTGTCACCGATGAGGCCGTGGCCTCCTTTGCCCGCGAGCGGCGCATCCGTTATGATGACGGCGGCGATGATCACTACGACACGGCTTCAGCTTTCATTAAATCGGTCCGCGGGGGTGATCCAGACGCGGCGTTGTACTGGCTCTTTTTGATGCTCGAAGGAGGAGAGGAGCCCCGCTTTATTGCCCGCCGCTTGGTTATTTGTGCCTCCGAGGATATCGGTCTCGCTGATTCCCGTGCACTCGGGGTGGCGACCGCCGCTTTCCAAGCTTGTGAGTTAGTCGGACTGCCCGAATGCGAATACGCACTTGCCCATGCGACGCTTTTCCTGGCGCTCTCGCCGAAGAGTAACAGCACCACGTTGGCCATCTCCGCCGCCAAGGATGCCGTCCGTACCCAGCCACGGCAGGAAGTTCCGTTGCATCTCAAGGATGCTCATAATTCGACCAACAAGCGTTTGGGTAATGGTGGCACCTATCGCTACAGTCATGATTATCCGGAGGGTATCAGTGGGCAGGATTATTTATCTAAGCCGCTTCCCCTTTATCAGCCCGGTGATGCCGGTGCCGAAGTGCAGATTGCGGAGCGCCTCGCCCATTGGCGCGGGTTAAAGGCCGCCCTGAAGAAGAAGGACGGTCGTCCGTGAGTAAGGTCGCCCCCCGCCTGCCTTGGTTTGGCCCGGGGAAGTTCCCCCTCTACCTCGCCCCCATGGCCCGCCATACGGATGTGGCCTTCCGCCAGCTCTGTAAGGAGCAGGGGGCTGACGTGATGGTGACGGAGTTCGTCCAATCCGAGGCGTTGATCCGTGATAACGCCAAAGCCTGGGAAATGGTTGATTTCACGGAGTCCCAGCGTCCGATGGGGGTGCAAATCTTCGGTGCCACTCCCGCTTCGATGGCCAAAGCCGCCCGGCTGGTGTGCGATCGTATGCGGCCAGACTTTCTGGATCTAAATTTTGGTTGCCCCGCCCATAAAGTCATTGAGCAAAATGCCGGCTCGGGATTGCTGCGCTGTACGCCGCTCCTCTATGACCTCGTGAAGTCGGTGAAGGATGCGATTCCTGATATCCCGCTCACGGCGAAGATGCGCCTCGGGTGGGATCATTCGACCATCGTAGCCGTCGAAGTCGCGGGTCGCCTCGAGCAACTCGGGGTCGAGGCCATCGCCGTCCACGGCCGCACCAAGGAGCAGGGCTACTCCGGGGAGGCCCACTGGGGCTGGATCGCCCAGGTCGCGGCCGCGGTTAATATTCCCGTGATAGGTAATGGTGACGTCAAAGATGGGGCCTCAGCCATGCGCCGTAAGGCCGAGACGGGCGTCTCCGGTCTGATGATTGGTCGGGCGGCTCTCGGTAATCCTTGGGTTTTTGCCCAGATCAAAGCGTCGATGGAGGGGAGAGAGGCGGAATCGCTGGTCGTGACGAGTCGACAGCGCTGGGATTGTATGCTCCGCTTGGCCGAGCTGACGATTGAGGTGCATGCGACGCGACTGGGTTCGCGTGATGTGCGCTGGATGCTCGATCGACTCCATCCGCTCACGCATGGACTGCCCGGTGGACGTAAATTACGCGATCGGCTGAGGTACTGTTTGACGCTTGACGACTTGCGGCACCTGCGGGACGCGCATCTCGTGGAAGTCGCCGCATGAATTAAACTCCCTATCCATTAGGGTTCGGTGATTGGGTGACAGGCGTGCAACAGAAACCTCACTTTCTTATCTACAGGGGTCTTGTTAATAACCTGTGCAGGGCTTGCACTTGTCCCTCTCTGGCATGGGTTCACAAATGCGCTCCGATTCGTCCTTCTGGGATGCATCGCGGCCCCTTCACCCGATCTTAAATGAAGGAAACCACTTTTAAGCACCGCAACCATCCTTTCAGCAACGACTTACACGACGCCCTAGCGTGACCTCTTCCCGTCGCGCAAAGCCCGTCCAGTCGCCCATCGAATCCGTTCATATCCCTTTTACAAAAAATACCTCACTTTCGGGCTTCCAAAGAGCCTGTGAACAACCTTTCTCAACCTTCCCCCTTTCCCATGTCCCCTTCCGTCAGCCACCTTTCCCTCTGGGAGACCGCCAAATCCGAACTGAGCAACACTTTGCCTCGCGCTGATTTCGAAACTTGGATTTCCGCCCTCAAGCCGGTCTCCATCCTCGAAGGTAAGGTTCTCGTCCTGGAGGCGCCTTCGGTTCTCACCGAGGCTTGGGTCAACAGCAACTATGGCGAAGTGCTCCGTCGTCAGCTCACCCTGGTTGCGGGTCGCAACATGGACTACCGCTTGACCGCGATCGCCGATACTTCGCGCGAAGCCCCAATCGCTTCGGCGCCTGTGTCGCGTTCGGTGCGCCAAGTCGCCACCGCTTCGCCAGCTCCGGCCATCAAGGCGACGAACACTTTCGATAATTTCATCGTCGGTCCGGAAAACGAAATGGCGCACGGTGCTTCGCTCGCCGTCGCCAAGGAGCCTGGTCATTACTACAACCCGCTTTTCATCCACGGTCCGACCGGTCTCGGTAAGACCCACTTGATGCACGCCATCGCGCACTCGGTCTATGCCGCTAATCCGCAGGCTCGCATCGCTTACATTTCCTCCGAGACTTTCACCAACGATTTCATCCAGGCCCTGCAGACGGGGAGCGTGGCTTCCTTTCGCCGCCGTTATCGCGAACTCGACCTGCTCCTGATCGACGACATTCATTTCCTCGCAGGCAAGGAGTCCACGCAGGATGAGTTCTTCCATACCTTCAACGAGCTGCACAATAATCATAAGCAGGTCGTCCTCACGAGCGATCGTCCGGCTTCGGAGATCGCCAAGCTCCAAGAGCGCCTCGTTTCCCGTTTCCAGTGGGGGATGGTGGCTTCCATTCAGGCTCCTGGGCTCGAAACCCGCATTGCGATTCTGCGGAAGAAGGCCGCTGCCCGTGGCCTCGACCTCCAGCCCGAAATTGCCGAGTTCATCGCTTCCCGCGTCGCCCGGAATGTCCGTAACCTCGAGGGTGCCGTCACCCGTATTGTCGGCCTGACCGGCATGACCCGTAAGCCGCTCGAACTCGCCCAAGTTGAGAAGTTGCTCCATGACATCCTCGTCGAGGAAGCCAGCCATACGCTCACGGCGGAAGTCATTCAGCGTAAGGTGGCGGAGCATTACCGCATCCAGATGTCCGACATGACCTCCAAGCGTCGCATGCAGAATATCGCCTTCCCTCGCCAGATCGCGATGTACCTCGCCACCCAGCTCACCGGTATGTCGCTCGTGTCCATCGGCCAAGCTTTCGGCGGCCGCGATCACGGCACCGTGATTCATGCCCGTAAGACGGTGGTGAATCAGATGGAAGTAGATGCTAACGTGCGTCGCACGGTCGAGTATCTCCGGGCCCAGCTGTCGATGAATCGCTGAGATCGGTTCTCAGAGACGCAAACAGGGCCCGACTTATTGTCGGGCCCTGTTGTTTGGGGAACTGAGGGGGAGGGTGGGGACAGTGCTTACGCCTGTCGGCCGTGGTCTCGGTCATAAACTCAGCCGAGAGCCGAGCAAGGTCTTGCTTCCTCAGGGTAGTCGGTCTTCATTAAGCCGTTCCTTCCTAGTCTTTCCCAGGGGAGCCCGCTACCGGACTGAGATGAGGCTTGGCCTCGAACCCTCGTACCTGATGCGCTTCGGCGCCGTAGGAAGCGGAATGTGCAGTCATAACATCCCCGTTTCCGTGAGCCATCCAGGTCCGCGCGGACAGTCTTTTCCTCCGGCCCTCGGGCCAACCCTCTCTCCACCCCTCCCATCTTCCATGGTCTCCGACAATAAGCCTACCACCTTCCCGAACTCGACGCGTCTCTACGTGCCGGGCTCGCGCCCTGACATCCTTGTGCCCATGCGCGAAGTGAAACTGGCCGACACCTCCCGGCCCGATGGCGCTAAGTCGTCCAACGAGCCGGTTAGGATTTATGACACCTCCGGGCCTTGGGGCGATCCGGCCTTCCATGGCGACGTGGAAAAGGGGCTGCCCGCTATTCGTGAGGCTTGGATCCTCGAGAGAGCCGATGTGGAAGCGGTCCCGGGTCGCGAACTGAAGCCAGAGGATGATGGTTACCTTTCTTGGAAACACGCGGAGACCGCCCAGCGTGCGACCTCCCGTAACCGGCTGGTCCAGTTCGATCGAGCCGATCGCAAAGTCTATAAGGGTAAGCCTGGTCAGCGCCCGACGCAGTTGGCGTACGCCAAGCGTGGCATCATCACCCCGGAGATGGAATACATCGCGATTCGTGAGAACATGCATCTCGCGACCGCTCAACCTGAGTCGACCCGTCGGCATGACCTGACCTTCCAGCACAAGGGCGAGTCCTTTGGGGCCGCCATTCCGAAGGTCATCACCCCCGAGTTTGTCCGCTCCGAGGTCGCCCGCGGCCGCGCCATCATTCCGGCCAACATCAATCACCCTGAGCTCGAACCGATGATTATCGGCCGTAACTTCCTGGTGAAGATTAATACCAATATCGGCAATTCTGCCGTGGCCTCGTCCATCGAGGAGGAAGTCGAGAAGATGCGCTGGTCCATCAAATGGGGAGGCGACACGCTGATGGACCTTTCCACGGGCAAGAACATCCACCAGACCCGCGAATGGATCCTGCGTAATTGCCCAGTACCGGTTGGGACTGTCCCGATTTATCAGGCCCTCGAGAAGGTCAACGGGCGTGCTGAAGACCTGACTTGGGAGATTTTTCGCGACACGCTTATTGAGCAGGCCGAGCAGGGGGTGGACTATTTTACCATTCATGCGGGGGTCCGGCTCGCATATATTCCGATGACCGCTCGGCGGGTGACGGGCATTGTTTCTCGCGGGGGTTCGATCATGGCGAAATGGTGCCTGTCTCACCACAAGGAGAACTTCCTCTATACCCATTGGGATGATATCTGCGATATCATGGCCGCTTACGACGTCAGCTTCTCCATTGGCGACGGACTCCGTCCGGGCTCGATTGCTGACGCAAACGACGACGCGCAGTTTGCCGAATTGAAGACGCAGGGCGAACTTACCACGCGGGCCTGGGATCGCGGGGTGCAGGTCATGAATGAAGGCCCCGGCCACGTGCCGATGCACATGATCAAGGAGAACATGGATAAGCAGCTGGAGTGGTGCCATGAGGCACCGTTCTATACGCTCGGGCCCCTTACGACCGACATCGCCCCGGGCTATGACCACATCACGTCCGCCATTGGCGCCGCGATGATTGGTTGGTATGGGACGGCGATGCTGTGCTACGTCACCCCGAAGGAACACTTGGGTCTGCCGAATAAGAACGATGTCCGCGAGGGCGTCATCGCCTACAAGATCGCCGCCCATGCGGCCGACCTCGCCAAGGGACACCCCGCTGCCCAGATTCGCGATAATGCGCTTTCGAAGGCCCGCTTCGAGTTCCGCTGGCAGGATCAGTTCGCCTTGGCCCTCGATCCTGAGCGTGCCCAGGAATACCACGATGAAACCTTGCCGCAGGAATCCGCCAAGACGGCCCATTTCTGTTCGATGTGCGGCCCGAATTTCTGCTCGATGCGCATCTCGGATGACATTCGGAAGTTTGCCGATGCCCAGGGTGTTTCCGAAGCGGACGCCTTGGCGAAGGGTATGGAAGAAAAGTCCAAGGAATTCCGCGAACAGGGCGGCGAGATTTATCAGTAACGGGTTTAAGCGGTTGGCGGTTGGGAATTAATCCTACGCCACACCTCCTGCCGTGATATCGTCTCCTTGCCTTTGAGTTGAACTGATTCCGGTGCTGCCGCTTCCATCCGCTAACCGCTAACCGCTTACCGCTTTGTCCTCTTCTAAACAATCCGCCACGGCGTGGTACGACTCACCGTTGTATTACGACATGGTTTATGCGGACTATACGCCGAAGGAGACCCGCTTCATCGAGGGTATCATGAAGAAGCATGGGCCGAAGCTGGATGGTCCGATGAGGGTCTTCGAGCCGGCCTGTGGCTCCGGAAGATTGCTGGAATTACTCTCCGCCCACGGCCATGTCGTTCATGGGTTTGACTTGAATCGCCATCAAGTGGCCTTTGCCAAGGATCGCCTCAAGGCGAAAGGGCTCAAGGGCAGGGTGTGGCGTGATCAGTTACAGGATTTCAAGGTGCCCAAGGGCGCCCGTTATGACGTGGCGCATTGTTTCGTCAGTACCTTCAAGTATATCGATACGGAGGCGGGTGCCGTCAGTTCGCTTCGTCGGATGGCTAAGGCGCTCCGCCCAGGTGGACTACTCCTGCTCGGGCTGCATCTCACGGATTACCAGCACACCCCGCCCGACCATGAACGATGGATCGGGCGCCAGCCAGGTATCCGCGTCGTGAGTGATACCTGGTCAGCTCCGGCCAATCGTAAGTCACGCACCGAAGCGATGCGCACCCGCATGCGGATCACCGAGTCTGGCGTCACTCGAATCGAGGAGACACTGTGGAATTTCCGAACCTACTCACCCAGGGAAATCCGGGCCTTGCTGGCGCGTGTGCCTTCGCTCGAACTCGTCGTCTGCCACGATTTTCATTACGACTTAGCTTCCACGCGGAAGCTTGATCTCGAGTACTCCGACGTGATTTTGGTCCTGCGGCGAAACTGAGTGCCGAGTCTAATGGGGCGTTTCTAGCGCCATCAGACTCGATTATCGGCCCTTTAGTGCCCGCATCTTCGGCGGCCTAACCGCCTCTTGCTTCTGGGGTTCGATTCCTCATGGTCTGACCTGCCCCCTCGCTATGTCTTCTCTCAAACTGCTCATTATTGCCACTGTCTCGAGTCTCGCCGCAGCGGCCTCGGGTTTTGACCTGATTTATGATGCCGGCTCGAAGTCCGTGATTATCTACCCCGACAAGCCCACGGATGTCATT
>CAIKRN010000037.1 GCA_903829855.1 uncultured Opitutia bacterium | reverse complement strand
GGTGGCAGATTCGCGTTGATCGAGCCGCAGCTTACCCTTGCGCTGTTTCTCATCTGGTCCGTGGCAATTTAAGCAGTGCTCCGAGAGGAGTGGGGCGATTTCGCGGTCGTAATCCACGGCGGCGGGGAGGGCGACCGTCATCCCAAGTGCGACTAAAGACCCGTAGGCGATACGAACGCTGGACGACATCAGGGGCACGCGGTCATTTGAACCGGGGCGGAGGGGGTGAGTCGAACCCAATCCGGGCGGGCCTCCGTCCGATTTAAGGGTAATATTAAAGTTAGCATGCCCCGGCTGAATGGATAGAACGCAACCATGCTTACCCCGTCTCCCGCTGCCTGCCTCGCCGCCTTGTTGGTTGCCGGTTCCCCGGTTGCGTCCTTCGCCGCAGATAACCCTAAGATTGAGATGGCTGGCTACCTCATCGTGCCGACCGAGCGTGTGCCCGACACTTATGACGCCGGCTTTTCGATCTACGCCGCCGCTTGGCCGCTATTGAGCCAGTACCCCGGCCACCGTTTCCAGACTGGGCTCTTCGGCACATGGATGCACCCCCGCTACGAAGGCGCCAAGCCCAAGGACCTGTATAACGACATCGAAGGCGGGCTTGGCTGGTGGCGCGACACACATTTCCCGACGGAGACCCCGAAGTTCATCATGGGCGGTGTCGGCGTGAATTTCTACGACATTGCCAATGGGCCGGCTTACGGACGCGGCAGCTGGGAGGATCCGCGCGGTCTCTACGGCGTCGCTCAGCTCACGCCATGGCTGCTCTTCCCGCCCGACGGCCTTAATCTAAAGCAGGGCGTCAACGGCGAGCTCTTCGGCTACGGTTACCTCCCGATGCCGTTCGCTCAGGCGAAGGCGAAGACCGAGGGCAAGGACGTCCCCACGGGTGACAACTGTTGGACGCTCTTCCTGAACTCGTCGAACTTCAAGGGTCCGGTCTGTTTCTTCACGCCCAACTTCTGGTCGCGTGCGGCCCTCCGCAATCCCGCCGTCGCCGGTCAAATGCTGGATTCCCGTGGCTCGGACCCGAACAAGCATTTCCAGATGGAGACGCAGTACGTGCCCGCCGTGCAGGCCAAGGATGCCAAGGGCGACACCTATGCGCGCGTCGCGCCGACGTCCTTTCCTGTGGGTGCTGATGGGACGACGGTGGTGTTGCATCGCCTGACTTCCTATGACCGCCGCGCGCTGTATGACGGCGTGAAGGCCTGGTTTGAGGGCGGCCCCGTGGCGAGCGGCGAGATCAATCCCGCCGGTGCGTTCATCCAGAACTTCAAGAAGGACGGTGGTTCCACCTGGCGCATCTACCCTCAAGGCACGCCGCGCGAGCAGAAGATTCCGCTCGCCTGGAAATCCTTCGCCACGGCGCATTCGCCGGACCCGATGACCTATGGCTATAAGTGGAATGATGAGCTCGTGACGCGCGGCGCGGCGGGTCTCGTCACACTGCCACAATATTTCCGTCTCAACGAAGGTCCGAAGAATAAGCAGTGGGTCGTCGTGAAACCCGCCGACGTGCCGGCCGCGACTGGGTTGACGGAACTCCGTTTCGATCGCCCGAAGGAAAAGCCGCAGGACCCGCGCACGACTCCCGAAGGTGCCCAGACGAGCTGGAAGATTCCCGGCCCGAAAGCCGGTCCGTTCCAGGCCTTCCTCGGCGATGGCAGCGTCGTGACCTACTATTGGTACCGTTTCGCCGACCA
This sequence comes from uncultured Opitutia bacterium, assembly GCA_903829855.1. GTDB lineage: Bacteria > Verrucomicrobiota > Verrucomicrobiia > Opitutales > UBA953 > UBA953. The sequence goes on along the minus strand of CAIKRN010000037.1, from coordinate 4,160 downwards.
GCCCGCGATGCTCAACGCCGATCTGACGTCGGCCGAACGCGAAGCCCTGCAGGTCAAGGTCGAGAAGTTGCACCGCTCCTGGACCAAGGACCGCGATTACCTTTCACCTCCGACGATTGGCAAGCTTGCTGCGCTCGACCCAGCCCAGGTTCTGACTCCGCCCAAGGGACTCGAAATCGGTTACGTTCCCATCGCCACGCGACAGGAACTCGCGAAGTAATCGCGTCGGGGTAGGGTCGGCACTGCGTGCCGACCTAGTAGCCCGGTGTTTCGGACGAACTTAGGTCACGGCTAGGTCAGCACGCAGTGCTGACCCTACCATGACTTTTGGTAGGGCCAGTCCTCGGATCGCTCGACTAACTTGGCGCGGACTGGATTCTGGAGGATGTAGGCCCGCTTAGCCAGATGCTGACTGTGGCCGCGTATGCGGTGGTCGAAAGCGTCCGACTGCCAGGAGATCGGTAACTCGTGGGAGACGATGCGCTTGAATTGGCCGATGAGTTTGCCGATGTCTTCTTCCCGCGGGATGCGAGCCAGCATGTGCACATGGTCGGGCATGGCCAACATGAGCAACGGCGTCCACTTGCCTCGAGCGTGCAGGTGCTCGGCTGCATGGACCAATGCTGCCCAGGCGTGGCTGGAGTTGAAGTGCGAGACGCCGCGTTGCTTGTGGCAAAGCGTGATGAAAAGAGCGTAACGGTCGTCGACCCAATCGGGTCGGGCGTGTGGTAGTTGCTTCCTGGTGTGGTAGTCCATGAAGACAGACTAGGTCTGCTGCGCGCTCCACCAATCGACCAAATTACTCAGTGAATTGCTTCATCCTTAATCGGCTAAAGTACCCTGTATCGGGGTAGGGTCGGCACTGCGTGCCGACCTAGTAGCCCGGTGTTTCGGACGAACTTAGGTCACGGCTAGGTCAGCACGCAGTGCTGACCCTACCTTATGAACGCTCCCCGCGCACGCGGGCGGCGTTACGCTGGCCGTAGACGAAGTAGATTACGAGACCGATGGCCATCCACACGATGAGGCGGATCCAGGTGTCCTTCGGCAACGCGAGCATCAGGTAGAAGCTGGCGGCGGCGCCGGCCGGCCCGACGACCCAGATGAAGGGTGTGCGGAAGGGGCGGTGCAACTTTGGGTCGATGATGCGCAGGGCCATCACGCCGAGGCAGACGAGCGCGAAGGCGAAGAGGGTGCCGATGCTGCAGAGTTCACCGACGAGCCCGATGGGAGCGAGGCCCGCGGCGACCATGATGGCCATGCCCGTGACCAGCGTGATGCGCGCGGGCGTGCGAAATTTCGGATGCACCTTGCCAAACGAGACTGGCAGAAGGCCGTCCTTGGACATCGAAAAGAAGACGCGCGTCTGGCCGAGTAGTAGCACCAGGATGACCGAGCTTAGACCAAGGATGGCACCGAACTTGATAAACGGCGCGAGCCAAGGGAGACCCATGGCGTCGATGCCCTTGGCGATTGGCTGGGCCACATTGAGTTGGTCGTAAGGCACCACGCCCGTGAGTACATAGGCCACGAGGATGTAGAGCACCGTGCAGATGGCGAGGGAGCCGAGCATACCGATCGGCATGTCTCGCTGCGGGTTCTTGGATTCCTGGGCGGCGGTCGAGACGGCGTCGAAGCCGATGTAGGCGAAGAAGACTACGCCCGAGGCGCGAATGATACCATCCCAACCGAATTGACCTACGCCGAGGTTCGGCGGGATGAAGAGACCCTGCGGATTGGCGGCGGTGACCCAGTTAGAATGGAGCACGTGACCAAGGCCGACCGCGATAAAGAGGACGACGATGGAGACCTTAAGGACGACGAAAGCTGCGTTAACCTTGGCCGAGGCTTCGATGCCGACGAAGAGTAGGGCGGTGACGAGGGCGATGATGAGCATCGCGGGGAGGTTGACGACGGCTCCGGTGCCCACGAAGTGTTCGACATGGGTTACTTTATCCGTGACCCAATCAAACGGGGCTGAGGCGTAGGCTTCGGAAATTTTAATACCAAATCCTTCGAGGAAGCCTTTGAGGTAGCCGGCCCAGCCGACAGCGACCGTGACGGCGCCGACACCATATTCGAGGACGAGGTCCCAGCCGATGATCCAAGCCATCAGTTCGCCGAGCGTGGCGTAGGCGTAAGTGTAGGCGCTACCGGAGACGGGCACCGCGGCGGCCATCTCGGAGTAGCACAGGCCGGCGAGGGCGCAGGTGATGGCACTGATGACGAAGGAAAGGACGACCGCCGGTCCAGCGTGCGAGGCAGCGGCGTGACCCGTCAGGACGAAAATACCAGCCCCGATGATGCCGCCGATGCCGATCATCACCAGGTTGGTGGCGGAGAGGGAGCGTTTGAGCGTCCCTTCTCCCGTGGAGGCGGCTTCGGTCTGGAGGGCTGCGATGCTTTTACGGGCGAACAGGCTCATGGTCAGTTTCTTAGGGAGGAAGAAGGGGAGTGCAATGCTGGGAAGCAGCCCCAGACACCGGTGGCGGCGGTTGGCGGTTAGCGGTTGGATGAGTCTGAACCTGAATCCCGACCTGATTATCCGTCCCTTTGGTAGGTGTTTGGTGGTCTAACCGCCAACCGCTAACCGCCAACCCCTTATGCCCGTTATCCCCCTATTCTTCTCGCCCTTTCCATTTCCCCTACTCACTTTGCGCTAATGCCGTTTGCATCCTTAGGCCTCGACGCCTCCATCCTCAAAGCCGTGGCCGACCAGGGCTACACCGAACCGACGCCGATTCAAAAGGCTTCGATTCCGGTCATTATCGAGGGCACGGATGTCATCGGCGTGGCTCAGACCGGTACCGGCAAGACCGCCGCTTTCACGCTCCCGCTGCTCACTCGCCTCATCCGCACGAAGAACAGCACCCACCAGGGTCGCGTCCGCTGCCTGATCCTGGCCCCGACCCGCGAGCTGGTTGTCCAGATTGCCGAGAACGTCGCTGCCTATTCCCGTTATGCCGGCGTGACCGTCGCCACCTGCTACGGCGGTGTCTCCGAGCGCCCGCAGATTGCGGCCCTCCGTCGTGGTTGTGACTTCCTCATCGCCACCCCTGGCCGTTTGCTCGACCTCGGTGGTCAAGGCCATGGCGACTTCTCCGCCGTTGAGTACCTCGTGCTCGACGAAGCTGACCGTATGCTCGACATGGGCTTCTTGCCCGCGATCAACACCATTGTCCGCGCGCTGCCTCCCGAACGTCAGACCCTGATGTTCTCCGCCACGCTCTCCCGCGAGATCGAAACCCTCACCAAGCAGTATCAGCGTTCGCCGAAGCTCATTGAAGTCGGCCGCCGTACTTCTCCGGCTGAGACCGTCACCCAGCTCCTCTATGAGTGCCCAGGTGCACTCAAGCAGGTTATGCTGCACCACCTTCTCAAGGACGAAGCCCTTAAGTGTGTGCTCGTCTTTGCGCGGACCAAACATGGTGCCGATCGCGTCTGCCGTAAACTCCAGACGGAGAAGATCAGCTGCGCCGCCATTCACGCCAACCGTTCGCAGAGCCAGCGTCAGCGCGCCCTGCAGGCCTTTAAGAACGGTGAGATCCGCGTGCTCGTCGCAACGGACATCGCCTCGCGCGGTATCGACGTCGACGGTATCTCGCACGTCTTCAATTTCGACTTCCCTGACCAGCTCGAAGATTACGTCCACCGTATCGGCCGTACTGGCCGCGCGCTCGCAACTGGTACCGCGATCACCTTCGTCACCCGCGAGGACCTCGGCGAACTCCGCCGCCTCGAGCGCATCGTCGGTAAGCACCTCCATTGCGGTAAACTGCAGGGCTTCGACTACACTCAGCAGGCCCCGCCCCGTACCCCGGAAGATTTCCAGCGCCACCAGGATCCCCGCGCCGGCTCGCACAACAGCGAACGCGAAGGTCGCCCGCAGGGTGGTCGTCACGGCGGCTTCCGTGCTTCGCAGGGTAACTACCGCCCCTTCGGTCGCCCAGGCACCCGCCGGACCGGTGGCCCTAAGTAAGCCAAGTTACGAGGACACGAGGGCCTGAGGGCCTGAGGGCTCGGGGTCTTGCAATCAGCCCGGCGACCCCGGGCTTTTTTGTGCCTGTAATCCTAGGTAGGGTCGGGACCGCGTCACGACATAGGTGTGCTGCGAGGACAGCACGTGGTGCTGTCCCTACCTCAAGACCTCGTTTGCCATT
>CAIKRN010000036.1 GCA_903829855.1 uncultured Opitutia bacterium | reverse complement strand
GATGTATTTTCGATAAAATGGAGCCAGCTTTAGTTCCGCCGGAGGCGCGGTCACCTCGCCGACCGGATCCGCGGCGAAGCCAGCGAGGGCTATCAAGCTGAGAAGCAGGGGTAATTTCATCCGTATGACCTTCTTACCCATCTGGTGTAAGAACGACAGTAAATAAGCGCTAGACCGACAGATTCAAGCCACCCGGGCCAAGGACGATCGGGTCTGCACGACACAGCCTAATAACTCCGCATAGGTGAAATTGCCGGGCATCATAAAGGTTGTTTTGAGGAATTGCGCCCACCAGTCACGACTGACTGATCATCTGGGCACTGATCCCCATCGTTGACATAAGAAATCTCCAAAACTAACTTCGGAGTCAGCAACCCAACCACGCCCCTGGTTGATCTCACCAATCGCCCCGCCCCACCGCCCGGCGACTATCCGTTGGCATTACCCACGCTCAATTTATGGACACCAAAAATACCGACCGCAATCCCGCCACCTCCTCGGACGGCTCCGATAAGCATCACTTCCGTTTCCACCTTCCCCATCTGCACCTCGCCAATGTCTTCGGTGGCGATTGGTTCGCGTTGAAAGCGGAAGCCTTCGCCCGCTTCTTCGGCACCCCGGTTTTCCTCATCGCCCAAACGGTCATCGTGGCGGTCTGGATCGGGCTGAATGTCTTTGGTTTCACCTCTTTCGACATCTACCCCTTCGTCTTCCTGAACCTCGCGTTCAGTCTTCAGGCCGCCTATGCCGCACCGCTCATCCTGCTGGCGCAGACCCGTCAGGCCGATCGCGACAAAGTGCACGCGGAGGCCGACGCCCAGCACCGGGAAGACCTCGCCAAGGCCAGCGAAGAAAGACAGATCCTCGCCGCCAAGGAAAACGCCGTGCTGGCCGAGCTGCTGAAACAGAACACCCAGCTCACCGAAATCACCCGGAAACTCACCGAGCGCATTGAAGCCCTCACCGAAGAGATGCACCGCAAAGTCATCGAAGGCGGCAAGTGAGCGCTGACCTGTAACGCTGACACTATTGCAGGCATACCTGCAAATACAGCACGGGGTCAGGCCGTACCCTGGTTTAGGGTGTAACTAAAAACGCCTGAAATACTCGAATCTAGTTACGCCTACGTTAGGGGTACGGCCTGACCCCATGGGCGATTGCATAACATGTCGATTTAATCATCTTAAATCGACATATCGACTTTGACATGTCGATTGGCAGTGGATTGGCTAAGTCATGGCCAACAAGCCCGTGAAAGGATGGAAACCAGAGGCGCCCTATAACGAGCTCCCTGCCCTACCCCCGTTGACGCCGTTGCAGACCCCGGCCGTCCTCAAGGCGACGATCCGAGCTCGCGTGGCTTTAGCCGAGCTTGATCGCCTAGCCGGCAAGCTACCCAATCCGGGCATCCTCGTGCGGACCCTCCCTCTGATGGAGGCGCGTTGCTCCTCCGAGATCGAGAACATCGTGACGACGGACGACATGCTCTTCCAACGAGCCGACCTGCCAAGCGAGTCCACGCCACCCATCGTGCGCGAGGCTAGCCGTCACGCCGAGGCATTGCTCGAAGCCTACCACGGGCTGAAGAAACTCCCGGTCTGCTCAAGGCTCGCCCAGCAGGTCTGCTCGCGGATCAAGGGACACCCCATGCCCATTCGCAAACTGCCCGGCACCGTCATCGCGAGCCGCAAGCAGGTCATGTACACTCCGCCGGTCGGCGAGTCCGTAATCCGCGGGCTCCTGGCCAATTGGGAGACCTACCTTCACTCCGACGACGACACCGACCCGCTCATCCGCATGGCTGTCGCGCATTATCAGTTCGAGGCCATCCACCCGTTCACGGACGGCAACGGTCGCACCGGCCGCATCCTCAACAGCCTTTACCTCACGGAAGCAGGCCTGCTTGAGCAGCCGATTCTCTACCTCAGCCGCTACATCCTTGCCCATCGATCAGATTATTACCGACTACTGAACGCCGTCACAAGCCACGAGGCCTGGGAAGAGTGGGTGCTCTATATCCTTAATGGTGTCGTCGAAGTCGCCACCTGGACCGCAGGCAAGGTGCGGGAAATCCACGCCCTCTTGGAATCCACGCAGAAGCAAATCGTCAAGAAGTGCCCCGACCTACCCTTGGACGAGATCATGCGGGCCATCTTCGAGCAGCCCTACTGCCGGATTCGCCACCTCGTGGACGCCGGCATCGCGAAGCGTGAAACCGCGTCGCTCTATCTCGTCCAGCTGACCAAGGCGGGCGTGCTCACCGAAATCAAGCAGGGGCGCGATAAACTCTTCCTTAATCACCGTCTCCTCCACCTACTGACCAACCCCGAAGGCT
>CAIKRN010000035.1 GCA_903829855.1 uncultured Opitutia bacterium | reverse complement strand
TCCGCGGTCACAACGACCAGCAAATCGTAGCCGCCCGACATCAGGTAGCAGCTCTCCACCTGTTCAAAACTGGAAATGCGTTCCGCGATGCCGTCAAAACCGCCGACGCCTTCGGTGCGGATTTTAATCTCAATGACCGCACGCACGCGATGCTCCGACTCGAATGCCGGATTCAACACGGGGCGCATCCCGAGCAACACACCCTGCTGACGCAGTGCGGCGAGCTCACGGTCCACGGCTTCGGCGCCGAGTCCGAGAATCTTACCAATCTGGGCAGTGTCGAGGGCCTCGCCGTCGAGGATGAGCTTGAGTACGGAGTTCATGGCGGAAAATCAGACCTTGGGAGTTTGGCGGCGTTGACGCACGGCGGCGGCGAGTTCCGCCAGGACCGGGACCGTCTGCTCAAAAGAGATACAAGCGTCGGTGATGCTACAGCCGTATGTCGAGTCCGCTTGACCCTTCCAATCCTGACGGCCTTCGACGAGGTGGCTCTCGATCATCACACCCGCGATGATTTGGGAGCCTTGGGCGACCTGCGCAGCGATATCGGAAGCGACCAGCGGCTGACGACGATGATCCTTGGAGCTATTGCCATGCGAGCAATCGATGACGAGGCGCGAAGTCAGGCCAGCCTTGAGAATACGGGTGGAAGCATCCGTGACGAATTCAGCACCGTAATTAGGGCCGGTCCGCGAACCACCCCGCAGGATGATGTGCGCGTCTGGATTACCCGAGGTCTGAAAAATGGCGACAACACCCTCTTTGGTAACCGAAGGGAACCAATGCGACGAACGGGCGGAAAGGCAGGCATCTACGGCGACTTGAATCGAGCCGTCGGTACCATTTTTGAAGCCAACGGGCATCGAGAGACCAGAGGCCAGCTCGCGGTGAATCTGACTTTCAGTCGTCCGGGCGCCAATCGCCCCGTAGGACACCAAATCAGCGACATACTGAGGGGTGATCGGGTCAAGAAACTCGGTGGCAGAGGGCAAGCCCATCTCCGCGATGTCGGCGAGCAGGCGGCGCGCGATGCGCAGGCCATCATTAATTCGGAAAGAGCCGTCCACCAACGGGTCATTAATCAACCCCTTCCAGCCGACGGTCGTGCGCGGCTTTTCGAAATAGACCCGCATGACCACCAAGAGATCGGCGGCATGCTTCGATGCCTCCTTCTGCAGGAGAGCGGCATATTCCAGGGCGGCCTTGGTGTCATGGACCGAGCAAGGTCCCACAATGACCAGCAAGCGGTCATCTTGGCCGGAAATAATCCGGGCGGCATCCTTACGGGAAGCCGTCACGACCTCGGTCGCCTTCTCCGACGGGCGGAGGTCTTGGAGTACGAGGGCAGGCGTCAACAGGGGGTGCTGACTGCGAATGCGAAGGTCGTCTGTATTGTGATACATCAGGAGGAGGGCCTTTCCCAAAGGGAAAAGGGGGTAAATGAAGGGGTCGGAGGCTCCCGTGTCAATGACGCGTCCCGTGTTGACGCGGGGCCGTTCAGTATCAAAAGTGTCTCAAATCGGCATGCCCAAGCCCCCCTCCAGTGAATCCGCGGAGCAATCCGGAGCCTTCCGGGCGTTCATCGCCCAGAAAGGCCTGCGGGCGACGAGACAGCGGATGGCGGTCTTCGAGGCCGCTCGTTCCATCTCGGGACACTACACGGCGGAGGATCTGATGAAGAAAGCTCGCTCCCTCGATCGCAGTGTCTCGCGAGCGACCATCTACCGGGCTATCCCCCTGCTCATCGGTAGCAGCATCGTCCGGGAAGTCGATGTGGGCAGAGACCATAAGTACTATCTGGCGGAAGCAGGCAGTGCGACTTTTCGCGCCCAACTCATCTGCGAAAGTTGCGAAACCATTGTTGAAGTCGAAGCCCCTTTTATGGAATGGTACGGAAAAGCCGTTGCGGCCAAGCACGGCATGCGACCCATCTCTCAAAAACTCCAGGTCACCGCGCTTTGTGAACGGTGTCAGAAGCGCAAGACCGCCCGACTATGATCACCTTTCCCACCGCCTCCGTCTTCCCTCCCCTTCCACTCGGCGGGATGCCGCTCTCAGACTTACAGAAGGAAGTCATGGCTCTTAAAAAAGAGAAAGACGCCATCATCCTCGCCCACAACTACCAGTGCGAAGACATCCAAGGAATCGCGGATTACGTCGGAGATTCCCTCGGCCTCGCTTACAAGGCAGCCGCCGCCCAGCAATCGACCATTGTCTTCTGCGGGGTGCATTTTATGGCCGAAACGGCTAAAATCGTCAATCCAGGCCGGCGGGTCCTGTTGCCTGACATGGAAGCCGGCTGCTCGCTCGCCGATTCGTGCCCAGCGGAAAAACTCGCGGCGGCCAAAGCCGCGAATCCTGAACTGTACGTCGTGGCCTACATCAACTGCAGCGCGGCCGTGAAGGCTTTGAGCGACGTCATCGTCACCAGCGGTAACGCTTCCAAAATCGTGAATCGCGTCCCGGCGGATCGCCCCATCCTTTTCGTTCCGGATCAGAACCTCGGACGCTGGGTCTCCAGCAAAACCGGGCGAGCGATGCAACTCTGGCCAGGCAACTGCTACGCCCACGTCCAGTTCACGCCCGGAGCTTTGCTTCGCGCCAAGGCCGCCCATCCGGGTGCGCCCGTCGTCGCCCACCCAGAATGCACCGAGGCGGTGCGCGAGATGGCGGACATGGTCTGCTCGACTGAACTCATGGTCGGCTGGTGCCGCGAGCAGTCCGCCCAAACTATCATCATCACGACGGAGTCTGGTATGATTCATCGCCTCCGGCGCGAAGTGCCCGGCAAAACGTTCGTCGCCGCGCCGACGGATCGCTGCTCCTGCAATGAATGTAAGTTCATGAAAATGAACACGCTGGTAAAGGTGCGCGATTGTCTTCGCGATGGTTTACCCGAAATTATCATGGACGAAAAAGTGCGCCTCGCCGCCGAGTTGCCTCTCCGTAAGATGTTGGAGTGGAGCAAGTGACGTGCCTATTTTTACCCTTAGGGGATATTCGAGGTATAAATCTTTTACCAAAGTTTGACATTGGGAGATATTATAAAATGTTGAGCCCTCTAACCTAGGTCTAAAAGTTAACCCAGTGACCAAGGCTAAAAACAATCCATCACCGCACTTCATGAAAATCGAACTCGACCCTTCAACCTTCAACACGAAGGACGCCTACGTCCGCGCCGCCCTCTCCAAGGCCCGCGACCTCGCTGTCCAGGCCTGGGAGGATGAGCACACCGACCGCAAAAGCCTGCTCGAGCGCGAAGTCGCCAGCCTTTCCAAGAACGAGCTCGCCCGTCGTCTCCTTAAACTCCTCTCTCGCCCCAACCGCGCGCGTGCTCAGATCTCCGAAGCGATGCGCAATAAGGCGGCCGTCATGCGCAAGAAAGGCGCCCCAGTCCGCGAAATCGCGGCTGAGTTGGGTATCTCCATTCCATCGGTCTACAATATCACGAAGGACTAACCTTGCCCCGGGTGCCATCGTTCCCTTGATGAAGGGACGATGCCCGAGTGGAAGCATGGTAATCCCGCTAATGGCCCGGCTCGTTCGCCGGTGGCCATCGGTGGGAAGTTGGATGCGGATGCGCTGATTGCAGCCTATCGGGTCGGCGTCTTCCCTTGGTACTCACCTGGCGAAAAAGTCAAATGGTGGTGCCCGGACCCGCGCTTTGTTTTACTCCCAGGTGAACTGCGCCTGACGGACAGCCTCCGCAAGACGATGCGGAAATCAGGCTGGGAAGTGTCTTTTGATCGCGACTTTGAAACCGTGATGCGGCGTTGTGGCGAAATCTCCCGACCTGGCCAGAATGGCACCTGGATTAGCGAAGAAATGATCGCCGCCTACGCGGAGCTTCATCGCCGTGGCATCGCCCATAGCGTCGAAGTTCGCTGGCAGGGCGAACTCGTCGGCGGGCTCTATGGCGTCGCCCTCGGTCGGCTCTTCCATGGCGAGTCCATGTTTCATACGCGGAGCGACGCGTCCAAGGTGGGCTTCGCCACCCTCGTGGAGAACCTCATCCACTGGGGATACGTCCTCATCGACTGCCAAGTCCCCACTCCCCACCTCGCCAGCCTAGGGGCGTTCGCTATCCATCGGGATAACTTCCTCGAGATCGTCCACGGCGAACGCGACCAGCCGCCGTCGCCACAGGCATGGCTTACTCCGGCTTCGGACGCGCCTTGAGCAAGGCCCGCGCCTCGCGCTCGTAAACGCGTTCGATAATCACACACAACTGCTGAAGCGAGCGTCCGTCCGTATAGACGGCGATGCCCGCTTTCATGTAAGCCTGCTCACGCTTTTTCATGAGATCGCGAATTTTAGCTTCGGGGTCGTCACCCTTCAGCAGCGGCCGACGAGAATTGCCCGCCGTACGCCGGAGAATCGTGTCAACCGAGGCAAACAGGGTGATGACGATACCCTTGGAACGGACAAGCTCGCCCATTCCCGTGGGTACGACTAAACCTCCACCACAAGCAATCACGCCTCCATGCTCCGGCAACAATCCCTCGACGACCTTGCGCTCGAGGTCGCGAAAATGCTCCTCGCCATGCTGGGCGAAGATATCGGCCACCGACGAGCCTGCCAGTTTCTCAACCAACTCATCGGTATCATAGAAGCGCCGATGCCAGCGCTTGGCCAATTGCCTGCCGAGGGCCGACTTCCCCGTGCCCATGAATCCAGCGAGGATTAGGTTCGGGGAGTTTTCCTTATTCGCAACAGGCGGCATGCCATATAGCAATCCCCCACCCGCTCCACGGCAAGCGACAAGCGTTAGGCTACTGTGCTGACAATGATTCCAAGGCAGCTTTCGCCCGCGGGGCCAGCCGCTCCGACAGGCCCTTGGCAGCTTCGGTCAACTCAGCACGATCCACCTCGGCGAAGAGGCGGGAAACAGAATCCCAGGCGGCTTCGGTTAATTCATTGGCTGAGCCCTTCAGTAAGGGAAGGACGGCCGCCTTAACGGACTGCCGAATCCGACTGCCACCGGCGGCACGGACGGTCACAATGCGCACCCAGGCGGCCTTAGAGGCGAGGGCAGTGCCCTCGGGAGTAAGCGGGGTCGTCTGGGCAGCGAGCGAGATGGGTAGACGAAGAATCTCGTCTTCAATTTCCAAGACCTGCGAACGCTGCGTGGCTTTGGCCATGCGGGCCCAAAGCAACGGCGCCGCCAGTTTCGGACTCACGCGGCGAAGCAAACGATTCGCGCGCTGGGCGAGGACGAAATCCTCACCACTTGCAAGGGCCGCAAGCGCATCGGCGCTCAACGGATTTTCTGAAACCGGGCGACCAAGGTCCAATAGACGTTCGGTTTCGGCCAACTTAGTCGCTGGAGTCGTACCTTCCGGGGCGGGATAGTTAACGGGAGTCTTCTTACCCATCGGCAGGAAGGTTTTTACAGCCGGATCCAAGGCAAGCGTCTGGGCCAAGGAGGCCTTGGCTTCGGGGTCTTCGACCGACTTCTGCGCGATATCCACCCGCTTGAACCAAGCCTTGGATTCATCGGAAGCCTGCGCGAAAGACCGGGAGTAATCGAAAATCGCCTGCTGGGCAGAGAGTCGCTTCGCAGGTACACTGAGATCGGCGAAGACCTCGTCGGAGGGAGCAGCGGCCAGAAGTGCGACGCAAAGAGACGCCAACAGGAGGCCCGCAGATAAAAAGTTTTTCATATTAGTAAATTCGTAACGAGTTTCAGATGGCCCAATTGCCACGCATGACAGGGGAATGCAGTCGATCGGCCTGGGCATCGCCCACGAAGCCACTGCCATCAGACTTGAAGGTAAGTTTCCGACCGAGTCGGACGGAGAGACCGGCCAGATTGACGAGCGTGGAGCTATGGAAAGCCTCGTTGACGCCATAACCAAACGGACGCTTTTCACGGGCACAGATATCGAAATCATCTTCCTGATATTCAGGCAGCGGGAATTCGGCAGCCTTGCGGAGGAGAGCCGGATTATCACAGCGCATCCCCGCAAAGAGTTTACCGTTCGGCCCTTCCATGAAGGGGTTATCGGGATTACGTTCAGCGAGTTCCGATTCGAGAATAATCCGGGTGCCGTCCTTGTAAGTCAGCGTGACCGTCTTCCAGACGCCGCAAGCCATCGCATCCTGCGGCGGCGCATCACATTCGACCGTGACCGGGAACTCATTGTCCTTGCCGAGGAAGTACTGCACCGGGTCGAGGAAGTGTTGACCCATGTCGCCGAGGCCACCTTGGTCAAAATTCCAATAGCCACGGAAAGAACCGTGCGCTCGGTGGGGGTGATACGGAATGAGCTGCGAAGGCCCGCAATACAGGTCCCAATTCAGATTTGCCGGCACGGGCACGGGCTTCAAGTCAGGCCGACCGGTCCACATATTCACCTTCCAAGCAATCCCGCCGACTGGGGCAAGGCGGACGGTGAGCGGCCCGCCGAGCACACCGCTGGCGACGACGCGCCGGATTTCGCGGGCGGGCCCCACCCCGTAGTAGTTTGTACGATTCAAGCGGAACCAAGTATTCACCCGGAAAGGCACCCCCGTCTGCTGGACGACTCGATTGAGGGCGAGACCTTCGCCAATCGTGCGCGTCAAAGGCTTTTCACACCACACCGCTTTACCGCGACGGGCCGCCGCGGCGGCGATAACGCCATGCCAATGCGGGGGCGTGCAAACGTGGACCACATCAGCGTCCGCATGGGCAATGACATCACGAAAATCTTCCGCTTGCATTGGATTGCCGCCACCGGCCAGCTGGATTTTTTCCAACTTCCGCTTAACGCGCTCAGAGTCGACGTCGCAAATGGCGACAATTCGGTTCGCACCCGTCATGCGCGGATCGCTGTGCGAATAGGAGATGCCACCACAGCCCACGATGACGTGGTTTAACGTCTCGCTGGGCGGAATGAAGCCGCGGCCAAGGACGTGACGCGGGATGATGGTGAAGCCAAGAGCGGCAACAGCTGCCTTACGGAGAAAAGAACGACGGGGTAAGCGCATGGGGAATGGTTAGGTAAGAGACTGACCTCGTTCAACCTCGATAGTTCCCCGCGCAAGGTGAATGCCTTTATATGGCACTATTCCGCCGTTAAAGGACATCCCCGTTTTGCTTTCTTAGCACATCCTTTCACCCTGAAAGGATGCCAAGTTCAATGACACCCTCCACAGCCTCTCTGGAATGTCCGGGGCGCCTAGATGAGGCCATCCGTCAGGCGAGCACGGCACCATTTTATGCCACCAGCGAGTGGCAAGACGCGTTAGCCTTACCCACGGTGCGTCTCATCGATTTACCTCGCATCACGAAGAGCCAACTGCGCGAACATTCACCGGAAGGGTTCCTGCCGGCTGGCATGAATATCCCAAGCCTCTTGGCCCAAGGCTTAATCGAAGAGGAAAGCACCTCGGGCACTTCGGGTGCCAGCGTCCGCGTGGTGTTTGGCAAGACCTGGTGGGCCGAACAGGAACGCCGCGCTTTAGTCCGCCACCCCTTTCTTGCCGAGCTCTTCGCGACCCAACCCAAACTTCGACGTGCGGTCCTCACGACCCCCGGATGCAGCGGTGTCAGTTGCTACAACCGCTGGCTAAACCTGGATCAGCGCACGCAAGGTGACAGTCTCTTCGTCAACCAGTCGCGCATCCCCTTCACCCTCGGCGAAGAAAAACTCGCTGGCATGGCCCAGGAAGTCACCGACTGGCGACCGACCTTCCTTGATGTAGACCCCGTACACGGTGCGTGGTTTGCGCTCCACTGTGAACGGCACGGACTCCACTTCCCCTCACTGCGTTTCATCCTGACGAGTTACGAATACACCAGTGTTTCGCATCGGGCCATCATGGAGCGCGTCTTCGGCGTGCCGGTCATTAACCTCTATGGCTCCAGTGAGACCGGCCATTTACTCATCGAAGACGAAGGCATCATGCGAACTGTAACGGAAACCGCGATCCTCGAGTCGACGGCGGCCGATGGTATCGGCGAACTACTCGTCACCACGCTCACCAATCCCTACCTCCCTCTTCTGCGCTACGAGGTTGGCGACTACGTCGAGCACAGGGAGGACGGCTATTGGGTGCACGGACGTAAACGCGACGCCCTTCGGGCCTCCGATGGTCGCATACTCACCACCCGCATGATCGATCAGATCTTCGCTGGGGTCAGCGGCATTGCCCACTATCAACTCCGCCAGAAGGCCGACGACTCCGCCCACCTCTTCCTCGTACCCGAGACGCCGGCTGATGACCTGAGCCTAGCCCGGATTAAACTCGCGGACGAACTGTGCGGTCTACTCGGGGCACCGGTCACCACGGAATGCGTTACCCTCATCGCCCCCGAGGATTCGGGGAAATTCCGCCTGACCCTGCGCGAAGCGGCCTGAACATCTGAGATTACCAGCCAGAAAGGGGCTTTCGGGCTGGAAAAAACCTCATCCACCCACCAAGGTGGCGTTTTCACCATCATGGAAGTCTACATCGACGGAAAGTTCTACCCCAAAGCCGAAGCCAAAATCTCTGTCTTTGACCACGGGTTCCTCTATGGTGACGGCATCTTTGAAGGCATCCGCCTCTATAAGGGCTGCGTCTTCCGGCTCGATGAGCACCTCGAGCGACTCGAGATGTCGGCCAAGGCCCTCTGTCTAGATATGCCATGGTCCCGCAAGGAAATCGCCGAAATCGTCTGCGAATCCTGCCGCCGGAATAACCTCACCGACGGCTACATCCGCCTCGTCGTCTCGCGCGGCTTCGGCGACCTCGGCCTCTCGCCGAAGAATTGCCCCACCCCGTCGATTATTTGCATCGCCGATACCATCAAGCTCTACCCCGAGGAACTCTACACCACGGGCATGAAGATCATCACCGCCCCCACTCGCCGCATCAGCCCGGCTGCACTGCCACCGATGATCAAGTCGCTCAACTACTTGAATAACATCATGGCAAAAATGGAAGCCCAGCAACACGGCTTCCACGAGTGCCTCATGCTCAACGAGCAGGGCTATGTCTCCGAGTGCACTGGCGATAACGTCTTCCTGATTCACAAAGGTCGCCTCATCACTCCGGCCTCCCATGCCGGCGCCCTCGTGGGCATCACCCGCCAAGTCGCCTTGGAGATTGCCGCTACCCTTAAGATTCCGACGGTTGAGACGAACATCACCCGGTACGATGTCTGGAATGCCGATGAATGCTTCCTCACCGGCACCGCCGCCGAAGTCATCCCTGTTATCGAAGTGGATGCCCGCAAGATTGGCACCGGCAAGCCTGGTACGATCACAGCGAGCATCCTCGCCGAATTCCGCAAGAAGGCCTCCCGCGAAGGGCAGATGATTCGATGAGCGAACCCTGCGCCGCATGAGCGCAGCTCCGCAGCATGTCCGCCCCCACCGACCATAATTCCGCCGGAGGTCGCGACGGCACCTTGCGTCGCCTGTTAGGCATCGCTTGGTCATACCGCACAGATTGCCTGCAATTACTCGGGTTGCAGCTCATGGTCGTCGTCCTGACCGTCGCCGTCATCGCCTTGGCAGGCGTTGGTATCGACTTCATTAGGCATTGCGCCGATCGCACGATCGCCGCCCCTGCCCTGCCATTTTTCGTGCCTGCCGATGCGTCTGATAAAGCCGTTATCGTTTGGCTGGCCCTCGGCATCCTGGTCGCCGCCCTTATCCGGGCAGCCATTTCGTTCGCCTTCGGCCTGGTGTCCGTGCGCTTCCTCCACGGACGGATTGTCGTCAACCTTCGCTCCCAAGTCTTCGCCAAGCTCCAGCAGTTGAGCTTCCGCTTCTTCGATACCAACGCCAGCGGCTCAATTATCAATCGGGTTACCTCCGATGCCCACGCGGTCCGCATCTTCATTGAAGGCGTCCTCCTGCAACTGGCGATTATCGCCATCACGCTCATCGCGTGCTCGGTCTACATGTTCCGCACCGACTGGCGGCTGACGTTAGCCTGCCTCTCGGTCCTCCCCCTCCAAATCTGGTTTGCGATTCGCTTCTCCCGCAAAGTCCGTCCCGCCTATGAAGAGAACCGCGACCTGATGGATCGCATGGTCCTAGGCTTCTCCGAGAACGTGCAAGGCATCCAGGTCGTCAAAGGCTTCGCACTGGAACCGAAGGTCATGGGCCGCTTCGCCGGATGGAGCGAGGACATCCGCTTACAGAAGCGCAAAGTCTTCAGTGAGATTGCCCTCTTCTGGCCGGTGATCGATGGACTCAATCGACTGTCGATGGCCATCCTCATCGGCTACGGCGGCTGGATGGTGGCGCGTGGCGACATCTCCCTTGGCACCGGCTTGGTCGCCTTCGCTGGGCTTTTACAGCAGTTCTCGGCGCAGGTCACGACCCTCGCCGCCGTGGTCGATAACGCCCAAGTCTCACTGGCCGGAGCTAAGCGTATCTTCGAGATTCTCGATACCGATCCTGGCGTCGCTTCGGCTCCCTCCGCGCACTCGCCTGGCCGATTCCTCGGGCGCGTGGCTTTCGAAAATGTCAGCTTTGAGTATCAGGAAAATGCTACGGTGCTGCGCGACCTGAGTTTCATCGCCGAACCCGGACGACGCATCGCCATCGCGGGTGCAACGGGGGCCGGCAAATCGGCCCTACTCTCGCTTATCCCACGTTTTTATGACCCGAAAGCAGGCCGCGTCACCCTAGATGGGCACGATGTCCGTTTACTTCCGTTGCCAGAACTTCGTCGCCAAGTCGGCATGGTCTTCCAAGAGAACTTTCTCTTCTCCAACACCATCGCCGCTAACATCTCCTTCGGCCATCCGGATGCTAGCCAGGAGCGCATCGAACGTGCCGCCCGTATCGCCGGCGCCCACGAATTCATCATGGCCTTACCGGAAGGCTATGAGACCTTCCTCGGTGAAGGCGGGGTCAATCTCTCCGGCGGGCAACGTCAGCGCATCTCCATCGCCCGAGCGCTCTTGCTCGAACCCACGGTCTTATTGCTGGATGACCCCACCTCAGCCATCGATCCGGAAACTGAAAAGGAAATCATGGAGGCCATGGAGTCGGCGATGATCGGGCGGACGACGTTTATCGTCGCTCACCGCCTGAGCACCCTGCGACGCGCCGACCTCATCCTCGTCCTTGACCACGGCAAACTGGTCCAGAGCGGCACCCACGCCGAACTGATGAACCAAGACGGGCATTACCGTCGCGCCATCTTGGTCCAATCCGAAGGCGAAGCCGCATGAGTAAAGATCGCCTAGAAATAGCGGTGCGACGGATTCGGCCCGACGAAGAGGAGCCAGATCGATTGCCGCTACGCTGGTCGACCATCGCCCGCTTGCTCGCCTTCACCCAGCCCCACCGCCAGCAGCGCAACACCCTCCTCTGCCTCTGCGTCTTCCGGGCCTTAGCCCTCCCCGGGTTGGCGTGGATTGTTGGCCACATCATCAAAGGCCCCGTCACCGCGGGAGATAGCGTCGAAACCTTCCGCTGGATTTTTATTTTCACGGCCAGCTTTATCATGGGGGACATCGCCCTCTACTGGCGCATTCGACTGGCACACCAAATCGGCGAATCCGTCCTGCGCGACCTTAGGGATAAACTCATGGCGCACCTGCTCACCCAGCCGCTTTCCTTCTTCCACTCCCGCCGTCACGGCAGCCTTATCAGCCGCATGATCTCGGATATCGAGGCCATGCGTAACGGTATCCAGAATAACTTCTTCATCACGTTTGTTTCCATCGGCCAGATGAGTTGCGCGGCCGGCTTAATGCTCTGGGCCAACCCCCGCTTATTCTTGGTACTACTCGCCATCGTGCCCTGCTTGCTGCTCGTGCACGGCTACTTCCGCGGAAAAATCCTGCATGCCTCGCGCGTGCAGCAGGAAACCTTCTCGCGCGTCACCTCCGCCCTCGCCGAAACCGTGCAAGGCATCCGCGTCACGCAGGGCTTCGCCCGCGAAGACACCAACGCAGGCATCTTCACCCGCCTTGTACGCAGCCTCGCCGGTAACGTCGTGCGCACCGCCAGCCTGACTTCACTGTACCTACCACTACTTGAACTCAATGCCCAAGGCTTCATGGCCGCGCTGGTCGGGGTAGGCGGTTGGGCCGCGCTCTCTGGTTCGGGTACAGGACTTGGCGACCTCGTGACCTTTTTCTTCCTTGCCGATTTATTCTTCTCCCCGATCACCATCATCGGCACGCAACTCTCCGAAGCCACCCTCGCGATGGCCGGTGCCGAACGCTACTTCCGCTTACTCGACACCCCTCCCGCCTGGTCGGATAAGCCAGGGGCCAGAGAATGCCCGCCTTTACGAGGCGCCGTGGAATTCCGAGACATCACCTTTGCCTACATCCAGGATCGCCCCGTGCTCCATGGCATCTCCTTCACCGCTCAACCGGGACAAGTCATTGCCCTCGTCGGGCATACTGGCTCGGGCAAATCCACCATCGTCGGCCTATTGGCCAAATTCCAACTCCCTCAGGGCGGACAAGTACTGGTCGATGGCCACGACTTGGCAGACTTGCGCCAGGAAACGCTCCGCCGCCAGATGGGCTTTGTTTTTCAACAGAATTTCCTTTTTGCGGGCACCATCGCCGAGAACGTCAAAGCCGCCCGCCCCGACGCCACCGACGAGGAAATCCGCCAAGCCTTCCGCGATCTCGACTGCCTCGATTTAATCGAAGACCTGCCCGCGGGCATCCACACTCCCTGTTCCGAAAAAGGCCGCGGACTATCTCTTGGTCAGCAGCAGCTCGTAGCCTTCGCCCGCGCCCTTCTGGCCAACCCACGTATCCTGGTGCTCGATGAAGCCACGAGCGCGGTCGACACCTTGACCGAAGCCCGATTACAAGTCGCCCTGGCCCGCCTGATGAAAGGACGCACCAGTTTCGTCGTCGCACATCGCCTCAGCACGATTCGTAAAGCGGATAACGTCTTGGTGCTCGCACACGGCAAAATCATGGAGCGCGGCCGGCATGAAGAGCTCCTCGCCCTCGACGGTATCTACGCCCAGCTGCACCGGGATTTCCTGAGTTCCACGACCTAACCTACTTCTGCGCAGGAGCTGGCCCGAAATTCGGTCGAGGCTTGCGGGGCTTCACTTCGGTTTTAGCGCCAGGCACAGACTCAGGCAAGGTCGCCGGAAACTCCGCCGAGAGGCCTTGGGTCGTAATGGGGGCGTAGAGATCACCGACCGGAGAAAGACGGAAAGTCTGAACTTCGATGGCACTATAACGCGTCGCCTCGCCTTTTTTCTGCACGAGCAACTTCAACTCAAGCCGGACGGATTGGCTGAGGGGTTTGCCCAAAGGCGTCACTTTCTTTTGCGCCCCCAGTAGGGCCAACGCCAAGCCATCCGGCTCCTGATGAACCGGAATGGTCCAATGGTCAGAGTCGATCAGGCCGGGAGGCAATATCACCATCAACGTACGCACGGGGCCGCCTGGATTACCTGGATAAGTTAGGCGTCGACGCCAGAGCGGCCAAAAGCGGTGCCCCTGGTCGTCCAAGACCTCATCCCCTCCAGGGCCATCCACGACTAACAGCCTTTCCTTCAGAAAACGGACTTCCTCCGGCCGCAACACCACGGAAACCGCCCCGGGCCGTCGTGCCGGGAACTCACCCGCCGGCACCTCGGCTGAGACAAACAGCACCACCTCGACCGGGCCGGCTACTCGATAATCAATCCAACGAATCGTGCCGTAAGGAATCACGGTCATCGCAGCAGCCAAGAGAAAGCCCGCGCCTAAAGCTTTGCCCATCCCCTGCCGGGGCACCAGCGCGGTCATCAGCGCAGCTCCGGCAAAACCGGCGGCATGGACGGAAATATCGGTTCCCAGTGTCCATTGGGCCATTTCAAAGTCATCGGGGTACCCGAACCAACGGAGCCGGAAGAACATCGCGACCACCCACAGTGCTCCCGCGGTGGCACCAATCAGCGGGGCGAAACGCGGGCCCGTGCGGGCATAAACCTTCGAGAGAGCCGCAGAAAGAATGGCGGCGAAGAGACCCGCAAAGAAAGCATCTTTAACATAGGAAACCGGCAGATGGCTCGCCGCCTGCGCCAGCGCCGCAGCGATGATTAAGAACGCCCAGGTGAACCAGTAAGTCGGCAAGTAGGCGTTCATTCACCGACGATAGTCCCTGGCGGAACAATCGCACCCTTTTTAACGACAATCACGCCGTCTCGCACAAACAAGGCGTCCGTCTCCCACTTCTCCGGCAAACCCGTCGGGGCCAGACGACAACCCGCCCCGATACGGGCATTCTTATCGATAATCGCGTTACGGATCAGGCAATTAGGGCCCACGCCGACATCCGGACGGCCAAGGCCGTGATTCTTCGCGAGATCATGCGGACGCTCAAAAGCATCGGCACCCATCATCACAACATTCTCCAGACGAGAACCGCCGCGAATCACGGAGCGGATCCCGATGACACAGCGGTTAAGCTCGGAGTCATCGACAATCGCCCCGTCGGCCATGAGCACGCGCTGGGCACGCGCGCCGTTCAATTTAGCCGGAGGGAGATAACGAGCATGCGTATAAACCGGATTCTGCCCGTCGAAGAAATCAAAGGGAGGCACTGGATCGGTCAGGGTGAGATTACATTCCCAGAAAGAACCGACGGTACCGATATCTTCCCAATAACCATCAAAAACATACGCCATCATGCGCTTCGAGGCGAGTAGCCCAGGAATCACTTCCTTACCGAAGTCGGTCTGGGTATGATCGGCAAGCGCCTCCCGCATGACCTTACCGGAGAAGAGGTAAATCCCCATCGAGGCGAGGCAGTAGGGCGTGGCAGACTTATCCGAAAGGCGCGCGCGCGCGGCACCGCCGAGCACGAGCGAAGAGATTACTGCGGGGTCTTTGGGCTTTTCGACGAACTCCACAATCCGGAGGTCAGGATTGACGCGCATGACGCCCAAAGCGGAAACCTGATCAGAAGGCATCGCCTTAGCGGCGATGGTGACGTCGGCGGCATTCTCGACGTGTTGGCGGGCCAGTTCGTCGAAATCGAGACGATAGAGCTGGTCGCCCGAAAGGATGAGCACCAGATCTTCGTCCTTCAGATTATAGTGGTGAAGATTCTGCCGGACCGCATCCGCCGTACCTTGGTACCAGCTTTCCTTGTCGCCAGTCTGTTCCGCAGCCAGGATGTCGACGAAGCCGCGACCGAAGCCATCGAACTTATACGTCTGCTGAATGTGCTTATGGAGCGAAGCCGTGTTGAACTGCGTCAGGACGAAGATTTGATTGAAGCCGGAGTTGAGGCAGTTGCTGATCGGGATATCGACCAAGCGATAATTGCTGGCAAGCGGCACCGCGGGCTTACAGCGATCCTTGGTCAGGGGGTAGAGGCGGGAGCCACGACCGCCCCCCATGATAATGCTGATGACGCGAGGGAGGGAGGGCATGGCGGGATGACCTACCTTCCCTCCTGCCGCCTCCCGTCTCAAGCGGAAAAGGGTGAATGGCGGCTTGAAGGCAGTGCGGTCACAGGGTTGCATCCGATTTCGCGTATGGCTTTCGCCTTCCACATCCTCGGCACCAGCAGTTCCGGCAATTGCTCCATCCTGGAAGCAGGTGGCACCCGCTTAATGCTAGATGCGGGCTTTCAAGGCCCACGGCTGATGACGTCCTTGGAGAAAATCAGCCTGGAAGCACGGGCGATTGACGCCGTCCTCATCACCCACGAGCACTCCGACCACTGCATCGGACTGGGCGCCCTGCTCCGCCAGAACCCTCGCCTCCCGGTCTTCGCCAACCGCGAAACCGCCCGCCGCATCAAAGAGTCCGTCAAAGCAGACGTTAATTGGCAGCTCTTCGAGACGGGCACCACCTTTGAACAAGGCGGGCTGCAAATCACTTCGATTCCGATTCCGCATGACGCCGCGGACCCCGTCGGCTTCGCCATCGACTGCCCAGCCGAGGACGGACGACCCGGCAAACGCGTCACCTGGCTCACCGACCTTGGGCACGCGACGACCGTCGTGAAACATCACGTCGCCCTCGCTGATGTCCTCATACTGGAAGCCAATTACGACGACGAGATGCTCGACCTCTCCAAGCGTCCACAAAGCCTCAAGCAACGCATCCGCGGAAACTTTGGCCACCTCTCCAACACGCAAGCCCTTGAGCTCTTACTCGGCCTCAAGGAATGGCAGACCACCGAACTCTACCTCGGTCATCTCAGTAAAGAATGTAACCGAACCATTATCATCGATGAAATGATGAATGAGGTGCGCCAGCGGAAGGCCGACCTCCGTATCACGGTGGTCGACCCCCTTGAAGATAACCCCGTGAGCCTGAGTTAGGTTTACTTCTTCGCTGGCACCGGAACGTCATCCCCCGCCGAAGCGGAGGGTGGTGCCGGCACGGCACCCGCAGCCTTAACCACGGCATTTTCAGCCACCGATTTGGCCAGCCGCTTCACGGCCGCACCGCAGGCAGGCGAGGCG